>CAMNNV010000039.1 GCA_946546075.1 uncultured Bacillota bacterium
ATCGCTGATCCTTGTAGCAACCTTATCAACATCCAGCATAGTAAGGTCTCTGCCGCCAGTGATGTTGACGAGGACTGCTCTTGCTCCTGAGATCTTCGTCTCAAGCAGCGGGCTGTCCACAGCGGAAGTAACTGCGTCTTCCAGTCTGTTGTCGCCCTTGCCGTGACCGACACCCATGTGGACGATACCTCTGTCCTTCATGATCGTCGTTACGTCTGCGAAGTCCAGGTTGATGAGTGCGTCGTCTACGATGATATCGGAGATACCCTGTACGCCCTGCTTGAGGACTTCGTCTGCAAGTTCGAAAGCTTCCATCAGGGATGTCTGCTCTTCTACTGTCTCAAGAAGTTTATCGTTAGGTACTACAACAAGGGAGTCTACGTACTTCTTGAGGAACTTGATGCCCAGGTCAGCATGCTCGCTTCTCTTCTTGCCTTCGAATCTGAAAGGCTTCGTTACGACACCTACTGTAAGTACACCCATATCCTTAGCGATCTTAGCTATGATAGGAGCTGCACCTGTTCCTGTGCCGCCGCCCATGCCGCATGTAATGAAAACCATGTCTGAGCCTGCAATGTATTTTTCGAGATCTTCGAGGCTCTCCTCAGCTGACTTCTGTCCTACCTCAGGATTACCTCCTGCTCCAAGTCCCTTCGTGAGCTTCTCTCCGATCTGGATCTTCGTTTCTGCCTTGCTCCTTGCAAGAGCCTGTTTATCTGTGTTGACTGCGATGAACGTTACGCCCTTCATACCGCCGTCGATCATTCTGTTGACAGCGTTACATCCACCGCCGCCTACTCCGATTACTTTTATCTCCTGTATATTTGACTGAGTCGTCTCGAATGTTAACATTAAGTAGTACCTCCCCTTGGGTTTGCCCTATTTTTTCTACCACACATTGTATCACAATATATTTATTCAGTAAAGGAACAATAGTTATCTCCGCTCACAATAATCGTACCTTTTTTCTTGCCTTTTTGATAAATATCATAGACAACTGTCTTGAGGGTGCCCGACTCGATGGCATCCATGACATTGGCATAGGATCCGCTGACTTTTATCTTGGCGTAGATCGTCGCTGCGACCCTGCCATCCTTTACTGCTACCTTCTTGAAAAACATGTCGTTTTCATCCACTGCTGCCAGAAGTTCCATGGTCTTATCAAAGCCTTCTTCATCTCTGAGTTTGACCCGGCTTCCCTTCTGCGCATCGATCGTTTCGAATCCCTCGATGGTCGTGATCTCACGCTGCTCTTTTGATACCTCGATGACCCTGCCGTCATTGTCGATGACCGTAAAGCTGTTTCCCGAGTGGAGCTGCGCAAGTCCCCGCCTCTCGCTGACCATTACGATGACCTTGTCCGGAAGATCTCTTTTGAACTGCACATCCTCGATGTAGAGGTTCTCCATGATCTTTCTCTTTTCCAGGAAGAAATGGATGTCGAAGATATTCTCACCCTTCTTGATGTTCGTACCTTCGAGGATCTGTTTCTCGCTCACGAGATCATTACCCGTCACCGTCACCTTCTGGACATTGAAGTAATCCAGATGCATCACCACGATCAGCGCAGCGATAAGACCCATCGCGATCAGGATGCGCAAAAGATAATTCTTGCTCTTCTTTCTTTTCTTGCGCTTTTTCTTCGCTTCTTTTCGACCCTTCAGCGCCGGCTTTTCTTGCGCTTTTTCTTCCGGTTCCTTCTTTGGCTCCTCTTTTTTCTCATCCAAAGAATCCCCGGCTTCTTCTTCGACGTCGGGTCGTTCTTTTTTCTCGAGTTTCTCTTTCTCGACCTTCTCTTTCTCGAGCTTCTCCTGCTCGAGCTTCTCTTTCTTGAGATTCTCTTTCTCGAGCTTCTCCTGCTCGCGTTTTTCTTTCTCGAGTTTCGCTTTCTCGCGTTTTTCGCGTTTTTCACGCTCCTTGCGCTCTTTGCGCTCCTTGCGCTGCCTACGCCTCTCGCGTTTTGCCTGTCTCTTATCAGGCTCCTGTTTTTCTTCTGTTTCCTGTTCTTCTACCTCTTCGGTCTTCTCTTGTGAAGGTTTTGATGGTTCAGCTTCCGCTTCCGGCTCAGGCTCAAACTCCGGCTCCGCTTCCGTCTTTGTTTCGGTTTCCGCCGGTTTCTCCGGTTCCTCGCTGATCGGCTCCTGCTCCTGCTCTATGATTTCCGGTTCCGGCTTCTCTTCCTGCGGTGCAGGTTCCTGATTCGGTTCCTCGGCAACCTCTTCGGGCACCTCCGGCACCTCCGGCACCTCCGGCTGCTGCTCCGTGGTCTCAGGCTGGAGCTGCTCCTCCTTCACTTCCTCCAAAGGGGTCTGGAGATCTTTATCAGGCAACGATATCACCTCGTTATCTAAGTTCTTCTATGTTGTCGCAGATCGTGCTCACGGCGTTCTCCGTCGCACAGGATCTGCTCTTCTGTGCCATATCTGCAAGTCCCTCAGGATTGCCCATGAGATAATCGATGGTCTCGATCAGTTTCTCGTTGGTCAGATCTTTTTCTTCTATGACGTCCGCTCCGCCCTTTTCGGCTACTGCTCTGGCGTTGAAATACTGGTGATTTCCCGTAGCTGCAGGGAATGGAATGAATATCGCAGGCCTTCCGCAGACTGTGACCTCTGCTACTGTGAGGGCTCCGCTCCTGCTGACCACCAGATCTGCCGAGTTAACATAATCAGGCATATTGTTAATATACTCCAAAACCCTGATATTATCGCCGATATGGACGCCTGTTTCCTTCAATTCGTCTGTAACTGCGTGATAATAGTTCCTTCCCGTAGCCAGACAGATTTTTATGTTCTCATGTCCGTTATACTTTTCGATGACGGACATCATGGCCTTGTTGATCCTGCCGGCTCCCTGGCTTCCGCCGAATGCCAGAATGACGAAATCGTCATCCCGGAAGCCCAGTTTCTTTCTGGCCTCTTCCCGGTCCACATCCAGGAATGCTGCTCTCACAGGATTGCCTGTCACGATGTGCTTTTCCGGGTGCTTGAAGTACCCGCTGGCCTCTTCGAAACCGAGGAACATTTTGGATGCATGTTTCTCACCCATCTTGTTGGTCACGCCCGGGAATGCGTTCTGCTCATGGATGTAGGACGGGATCCCCAGCTTATGGGCGTTGCTCACGATCGGTGCGCTGGCATATCCGCCCGTGCCCACGACGAAATCCGGCTTGAATTCCGCCATGACTTTCTTTGCTTCCTTGTTGGCATCCCGCAGCACCTTCATCGTTTTGAAGTTCCTCATGAGATGCTTTCTGTCAAATCCCTGCACAGGGATCAGACGAATGTCGTATCCGTTCGCAGGAACCAGGGTCTTCTCCAGCCCCCTTTCTGCTCCCACAAAAAGGATCTCTGCATCAGGCTCGCGCCTTCTTATCTCGTCTGCGATGGCTATAGCAGGATAGATGTGTCCTCCTGTACCGCCGCCTGTCATTATCACTCTCATTGTTCAGGCCTTTCTTTTATCACAGTTTCTTCTTTCTTTTCGTGACGTGATATATTGACTAATATCCCCGCCCCAAACATAAACAGCAGTATGGCGTTGCCGCCGTAGCTGATGAATGGCAAGTTGATACCTGTAGCCGGCATAGAAGATGTAACGACGGCCACATTGAGTATTACCTGTATCGCGACCATCAGGACGATACCGGATGCCAGCAGGACCCCGAACTGGTCTCTCGCATGGATGGCAACGTGCACGCCTCTCCACAGGAATGCACAGTAAAGCGCCATCAGGAACATGATGCCCACAAGGCCAAGCTCCTCTCCGATGATCGCCAGTATGAAGTCATTCTGCGGCTCCGGAAGGTACAGATTCTTCATGACGCTCTGCCCTATACCTTTGCCGAACAGGCCTCCGGAGCCCAGTGCCAGAAGGGACTGGACTACCTGATACCCATCTCCCAAAGGGTCCGCGAAGGGATCTAAAAAGCTTGCGAATCTCCCGTACCAGTACGTATGTCTCAGCACGGTGGTAAGGGCCATGACGCCGGCAAACGCCCCTGCGAACGCAAGGACGATATATTTCTTATGCAGTCCTGCTACGATCAGCATGCATCCTATGATGCCCACCACAGTCAGGGCCGTAGAAAGGTTCGGCTGTCTGACGATAAGTACTGCATAGATGAGTCCCACGCCAACGACAGGGATGACGCCCCGGAACAAGGAATCGATCCTGTCAGGCTTCTCCCCGAGATACCAGGCAGTGAACAATATCGCACAGAACTTGGCGATCTCACCCGGCATGACCGTGATCGGTCCCAGACCCAGCCATCTCGTAGCATTATTATAGGATACTCCGAGAGGCGTGAAAAGAAGGAGAAGCAGGATGAGTCCCACGATCGCAGCCCATGGAGCCACCTTCCTGTAGCAACGGTAATCCAGCATGGCACCAAAACAGAATACGATCACCCCTCCCAGAAGCCATATGCCATGTCTGATGAGATAGTAATAAGGGTTGCCGTATCTGCTCAGTGAGTAATAGTAGCTGGCGCTGAAAATCATGATCAGCCCGAAAATGGCGAGCATGGCTGTAAACAGCACCAAAAGGAAGTCTGACGAACCTCCTTTTGTCATGACCTTATCCAGAATAGGGATGTCCAGCTTGATACTCTTCTTTTTCTTTTTTGTTCTGGTCGCTCTCCTCGAGGTCTTGCTCCTCTTTCGAGTCTTACTGGTCGTCTCCACTTGCTATTTCCTCTTTAAGACGTGCTGCGCACTCCTTGAAATGGCGTCCTCTCACTTCGAAGCTCGGGTACATATCCCATGAAGCACATGCAGGGGAAAGAAGAACCACATCTCCCGGTACAGCCTGCTCGTAGGCCTTCCTGACGCATTCCTCCATGTCACTGCACATGATGATATTCTCAAATCCGGCTTCTTCCGCCGTAGCCCTGATCTTCGGCGCTGTCTTGCCCAGAAGCACCAGAGCCTTGACTCTGCCGGGGAACGTGCCGACGAATTCCTCGTAGGTTGCTCCCTTATCATAGCCACCTGCGATGAGGATGATGTTCTCCTTCATGGCTTCGATGGCCTTTATTGCTGCATCCGTATTCGTTCCCTTGGAATCGTTGACGAACCGGACGCCCTCGATTTCTCCCCAGAGTTCGATCCTGTGCTCTACACCGGCGAACTCTCTCATGACCTTGGCGATGATCTTCGGATCGATGCCTCCAAAGAATGCGATGGCACTGGCTGCCAGGGCGTTCTCCAGGTTGTGTGTGCCCGGGATCTTCAGCTCGTCTGTGCCGCAGATCACCGTTTCTGCACCCTTCTCGTCTCTGATGACGATATTGCCATCCTTGACGAATGCACCGAAGTCCAGCTGCTCCTTCCTGCTGAACGGAACGATGGTGACCTCTGCTCCGTCTCCGAGAGCGAAGCATGCCTTATCATCGTAGTTCAGTACGCAGTACTGATCCTTCGTCTGGTTGGCGAAGATATTTGCCTTCGCTTTGCCGTAGCCTTCCATATCTCCGTGCCTGTCCAGATGGTCCGGTGTGAGGTTGAGGATGGCGGATACTTCCGGTCTGAATTCCTTTATCGTCTCCAGCTGGAAGCTGCTGCACTCTGTGACGAGCCAGCTGTCCTCCTCTGCCTCCATGGCCTTTGAGAGGACCGCAACGCCGATATTTCCCACGACGAAGCTGGAAGCCGTGGCCTCTTCATAGATCTCCCCTACGAGGCTGGTCGTCGTCGTCTTGCCGTTTGTTCCCGTGATGGCGATGTATCTGCCCTTGCCCGCTCTGTAGGCGATCTCCAGCTCTCCTGTGATCTCTGCACCCGCAGCCTTTGCCTGCTGGATGAACTCGAGAGCAGGAGGAACTCCCGGGCTGAGGATGAGCATATCAAAGGCGCTCATATCCTCCGGTACTCTGCCCAGAAACAGCTCTGCGCCGGAATCTTTCAAAAACGACAAAAGCTGAGGATCCATTTCGGCCTCAGTTTTTGAATCCTGTACAGCTACGATTGCTCCCAGGTCGATCATTACGCGGGCAGCAGCTTCTCCTGATCTGCCCATGCCAACTACAAGGATTTTTTTGTCCTTAAACTCGTGAATACATTCTGTCATTCTTTATTCTCCTGAAATCTATATAATTAGGAATCCTGCAAAGCAGCAGATAATGGTGAAAAGCCAGAAGGCTACCACGACCTGTACTTCGCTGTATCCGCATTTTTCGAAATGGTGATGGATCGGAGCCATCTTGAATATCCTCTTGCCGCCTGTGGCTTTGAAGTACCCTACCTGGAGCACTACCGACAGCGCTTCCAGTACGTAGAGCAGGCCTACGATGAGCAGGAGCAGTTCCAGCTTCATGGCAATGGCTGCTGCTGCCAGACCGCCGCCGAGAGCCAGAGATCCTGTATCTCCCATGAATACCTTGGCCTTGTGCTTATTGAACACGAGGAATCCCAGGCATCCTCCGCACAGTGCTGCGCAGAAATAGGAGCCTGATTCCGCACCGTAGATCATCCCTGCGAATGCAAAGAAGAATGAAACGAGTGCGGTCACGCCGGAGGCCAGTCCGTCCAGTCCGTCGGTGAGGTTCACGGCGTTCGTCATGGCAAGTACCGCGAAAACGATGAACGGTACGTACAGCCATCCGAAGTCGAGGTAGATCTTCGCGAACGGGATCCATACCTCGCCGCCGATTTCTTTGTACATTACGATGGCAAAAATAACGGATATGATAATCTGCAGAGCCATCTTCTGATAGGCTCTGAGTCCCAGATTCACTTTCTTTATTACTTTGAGATAATCGTCGATGAAACCGATGATGCCGAATCCTATGAAGACCAGAAGGATGACGGCCATTGCCAGCTTGTTCCCTCCGAAAATGCCGCATCCTGCGATGGTGGCTGCGAAGGTACTGATGATGATGGCGATGCCGCCCATGCTCGGCGTACCTGCCTTACTGAGGTGGGACTGCGGTCCGTCCTCTCTGATGTTCTGCCCTGCCTTCTCCCTTAAGATAGGGATCTCGTATTTCGTTATCGCCACGGATATGATAAAGGCGATCAGTATGATGACTATGATGTAATAAAGCATTTTATCTCCTATAAATCAAGTATTCTCTCTACGATGTCTTCCATTTTCATGCCTCTTGATCCCTTGACAAGGACGACGTCTCCCTGACCGATCAGTCTGTCAAGATCCGGATACAGCTCCTCCTTCGTCTTGTACCAGAGCACTTCGGCCTTGCCACCTTGCGCGCCTCTGCTGATGGCTTCGGCGTTTTCCCCTACAGCGATGACCCTGTCGATGTCGAGACCCTTTGCGAAAAGCCCTACGCCCAGATGTTGACGTTCGCTCTCTTTGCCCAGCTCGAACATGTCTCCCAGGATGGCCGTGCGCTTGCCTTTGCACTCGCTGCTCCGGAGGATCTCAAGAGCACTTTTCATGGAATCCGTACTTGCATTGTACGTGTCGTCGATGACGCCGGCTCTCGCCCCTTCCCGGACGCTGAGCCTTCTTCCTGTCAGCTGCACTTTGGCAAGTCCTGCGATGCATTCCTCTGTGGTGATGCCCAGCAGATTTCCCACTGCCACAGCCAGGGACGCATTGAGTGTATTGTGGATACCAGGCACCTTGAGCTCTACTCTGTGGCTCACCTGCTGATTTTCCATTGAGAATTGTATACCCTTGAGGCCAAAATCGTCAACCGATGAAATGATATAATCGCTCCTTCCGTCGAAGCCGATGCTGACCTGCGTGTAATCGCCCTTCGTCCTCTCCTTTGTCAGGAATTCATCATCGGAAACGTATACCAGATGGCCTCCTGGCATGATGTGATCTGCGATCTCCATCTTCGCTCTGAAAATGCCTTCTCTGCTTCCCAGATTCTCGATGTGAGCCACGCCGATATTCGTTATGACGCCGATCTGCGGCTTGACGATGGATGCCAGCCTGTCGATCTCTCCCGGATGGTTCATGCCCATTTCAAGGACGACCGCCTCTGTGTCCTCGTCGAACTGGAAAATAGAAAGAGGCAGACCGATATCGTTGTTGAAGTTCTTCATGTTCCTGCCGGTGACGTACTTCTCGCTGAGGACATAGTAGATCATGTCCCTGGCCGAAGTCTTGCCGACGCTTCCCGTTACCGCCACGCGCTTCACGTCCAGGCTGTCGAGGTACCAGGCTGCCAGATCTCCCAGGGATCTTACCGTGTCATCTACCAGGATGACGTTGGCGTAATCGAAGCCCTCCGGCACTGAGTCCCTGCTGGAGATGAGGACCGTCTCACATCCTGCATCAAGGACGTCTTTGACATATTTATGGCCGTCCTGGTTCTCGCCCTTGATGGCCACGAACATGTCCCCTTCGCCGCAGACTCTGGAGTCCTGCTTGATGTGCGTTATGAAGTTGTCTTCCGATCCCGAAAGGAGTGTTCCCCCTGTTGCCTTCAGGATCTCATCTACTGTGATCTTTTTCATATCAATCGTAAAGGTATATCTTGGTCTCCTTTTTGACCTTCGTTCCCGGCTCAGGATACTGCTTCGTCACCTGGAAGTCCGACTTGGCAGCCGCCTTGGCATCGTAGTCGGCTCTGAGATCCTTTGATGCCAGAAGCTCGATGCATTCGCTCGCGTTCTTTCCTACGAGATCAGGAACTTCGACTTCTTTGTTATCCTTATCATCGTCTTCTTCGATGACAGGGGATACATTCTTATAGTTCAGCAGGTTCTTGAGGAGTCTCTTCGTTCCCGGACCTGCTACAACGCCGCCGTAGTGGACGCCCTTCGGGTTATCTACGATGAGGAGCACCGCCACCTTCGGGTCTTCCATCGGTGCCATGGCGACGCAGGATGAATACGTCTGATCGATGTATTTACCGTTTTTTACTTTATTCGCTGTACCTGTCTTGGCACCCACCTTATATCCGTCGATCTTGACGGTACCGGCACCGCCGTTGTCTACGACGAACTGCATGATCTTTCGCATATCGTCCGCAGTCTCCTTGGAAACGGTCTGACGGACGACTTCCTTATCAAACGTTTTGACGGTCTTGCCGTCGCTGTCGGTGATCTCCTTGACGAGACGCGGCTTCATCATCTTGCCGTCGTTACCGAAGGAACTGATGGCTGTGAGAAGCTGGATCGGAGTGACTGCGATACCCTGACCAAATCCGATGGTACCAAGTCCTACAGGACCCGCCGT
>CAMNNV010000040.1 GCA_946546075.1 uncultured Bacillota bacterium
CATCATGAACGCGAAGTATGGGTACCATATCAAGAGAACATCCTCCTTCTCCGAAATGGGGCTTCCGGAGCCGGAACCGGCAGAACACCGCATAAAGTATGTGATGAAATGCACCAGGTGCGGCAGAGAATATCCAAGAGAACGCTTTACATGCGTGATGAAGAAGATCAATGCCTACCGCTGTAACTGCGGAGGCCGCCTTGAGGTGTATAAAGTAAACTAAAGTGTTATTCAAATATGAATCAAAACCATTGACATCAACCTACTGCGCTATGTATAGTTGAGTCTGCAGCAAGTGCTCTTCTTTTTATTTAAGGAAACGAGATGCGGCACTTGCTCTTTTATTTGGAAAGATTGCGTGTAAAGGGGAATATAAATGGTTTTGATCGCGGCATTTGTCTGTTTTGTAGCAGCTATGATCGTGTGTCTTGCGATGGGAAAAACGATCGTCATAGCGCTATGTATCGGCTTCGCAGCCTTTACGATAGTAGGCCGGGCAAAGGGGCATAGGATAAGGGATGTACTGAATATGGCCTGGGGCAGCATCAAGGATACCGTCATTGTAGTAGAGATCTGGCTGATGATCGGTCTGCTGACGGGACTTTGGAGGGCTTCGGGAACGATCACGTACTTCGTGTACTACGGAGTGCTCCTGATCAAACCGCCGCTCTTCATCATCATGGCCTTCGTGATGTGCTGCGTGCTCTCCTACGTTCTGGGCACATCCTTTGCAGTATCCGGGACACTCGGAGTGATGCTCATGGCTCTGGCGGGAAGTGCCGGAGTGGATCCGCTGCTCACCGCCGGTGCGATCATGTCCGGCATATACTTTGGAGACCGCTGTTCACCGGCATCTTCCAGCGCTATACTGGTGGCCAATATAACGGAGACGGACCTCATGACCAACGTGAAGGGCATGTTCGTGACGGGTGCCGTGCCGGTGGGAGTGACACTGGTAATATATGGCATATTGTCGGTGCAAAACCCGATGAATACCGTGGATCAGGAGATCATGGACGCCCTGTCCGGTGATTTCACCCTCACGCCGTGGACGCTGGTCCCGGTGGCATTCATCGTGATCCTGCCGATCCTGCGATTTGATATCAGATGGGCATTCATCGGAGGAATCGTTAGCAGCGGCGTCATCGCTGTCCTCTGCCAGGATCTCACCATTGCAGAGTGTCTGGGATGCGCCATCAAAGGGTTCACGCCGGAAAGCGCTCTGCTGAAGGACATCCTTTCGGGAGGCGGGCTTCTCGAGATGCTAGAGTCCTGCGTCATCGTGACCCTCGCATGCTCCTATTCCGGGATCTTCTCGGGTACGGACATGCTCAGAGACATCCAGGTCTACCTCGAAAGACTCATGGGCCGCACCGGAAAATTCATGGTGACCCTTATCGTATCCCTGGTGACGTGCGGAGTCTTCTGCAGCCAGACCATAGGCGCGATGCTTTGCAACGACCTGATGAGAAAGCCGTATGAAAGGGCAGGGGGAGACAAGTACGAGCTCGCGATGGATATCGAAAACTCGGCGATCATGGTGAGCGCCCTGTTCCCATGGTGCATCGCCGCATCCGTTCCGATCACGATGCTTGGAGTCAGCAGCAAGTGCATCTTCTATGCATTCCTGCTCTACCTGGTGCCGTTCTTCTATATCGTGACGAAAGGACATTGGTACAAAGACAAGGAGCAGGAAGATGGCTGTGATGCTAGACGCGACGACTAACGATCACCACGGTTTGCTCGCGAATTTGGCAAATTATTATAAACCACAGAGAAAATCACAATTCAAAAGCGCCTGGCGAGCATTCGCCGGGCGCTTATCAGTTATATTGGATTCTAGTAAGTAAATACCTTCGGAAGTCTCAGACCGAAGTCTGTCGTTACTTCGTACGGGATCGTATCGGTGATGCGTGCGATATCGTCTGCCGTGATCTCTGCCATTCCGTCTTTACCCATGATCGTCACTTCATCGCCGAGCCTTACGTATGGAACGGACGTCACATCGATCATGAGCTGATCCATGCAGATCGTGCCCGCGATAGGAGCGAAGACACCGTTGACGATGACCTTGCCTTTGTGGGCGTATCTTCTTGGCAGTCCGTCGCCGTATCCGAGAGGGATGGTGGCGATGATGCTGTTTCTCTGGGCTGTGAACTTGCGGCCGTAGCTGATGGACGTGCCGACAGGAACTTTTTTGAGCTGGACGATGTTGGCCTTGATGGACATGACCGGCTTGATATCGATCTGCTCTCTGTCCACTTCATCGGAGGGATAGATGCCGTAGAGGACGATGCCCGGGCGAACCATTTCGAAGTGAGAAGATCCGATCTCCATGATGGCAGCGCTGTTGGCGATGCTGCGGAACGGGATCTTCAGATCTGCCTTGATCAGTTTCTTGTAGAACACCATGAACTGCTGTTCCTGGAATGCGGAGAAGGTCTTATCAGCGTGATCAGCCGTGGCAAAATGAGATACGAGGCCTTCGATCTTGAAGTTCGGAAGTCCTGCGATCATCTTCACCTCATCGACGGATGTGGAATCGTTAGGGTTGAGACCGATGCGACCCATGCCCGTATCCACAGCGATATATCCGTGGATGATGATGCCTTCCTTTGCCGCAGCCTTTGAGATGGCTTCAGCATTTTCATATGTGCACACGAACGGCGACAGTCTGTGTTCGATGATCGGGTCGATCAGCGGTTCCGGAGTGATGGTCTGGACCAGGATCTCCTCCAGTATGAATCCGGAATTTCTAAGGCGAACAGCTTCGCTGAGTGTGGCAACAGCAAAAGAATTGACTCCGTTGGCACGAAGGATCTCGGCCGCCTTGACGGCACCGTGCCCGTAAGCATCAGCCTTTATGGCAGCAGTGATCTTCCTGCCGGGGCCAACTTTCTCTTTGATCTTTTTGATGTTGTAGTCAAGGTTGCTGAGATTGATCTCAGCCCATGCTGCACGCATTGCGTCCTTATACACGACTAACGCCTCCTATACTTTATTATTTGAGTTCTTCAAGAACCGTATCCATCAGGAACTGAGCGGCAGAAACGAGATCTGCCTCATCCGTATCCTCTTCGGGCACGTGGCTGCGCCCATTTATACTCGGAGCGAAAATCATCCCCGTGTCCACATGCTCCGCCAGCATGCAGGCGTCGTGAACGGCTCCGCTGTCCATTACTTTAAAATTGATTTGATGATCTTCTGCGCGACGGGTCATTTCCCCAACGAGTCTTCTGCTCAGAACGATCGGCACCGAACTGGAATGCTCATGGATGCTGCACTCCAACCCGCGCTCTTCACATACGGATCGGAACGTGTCGATGCAGATCTGGGTGTACCCGTCGATCTTTGCCTTGTCCCGGTCCCGCACCTCCATTGTAAGGTGGACCGTCTCCGGGATCACGTTGGACTGGTTCGGCAGCATCTCGATGTGTCCGAACGTCACCACCGTCCGATGATCTTCATCGCTGCGAACGATGCTTTCGCACTCCGTGATCGCCTCTGCAGCCGCGCAAAGAGCGTCCGCTCTCTCACTCATAGGGGATGCTCCCGCATGATTTCCAAGACCCGAAAGGGTGAATTCCACCACGCGCATGCCGAAAATGTTATCCACGATGCCCATGGACAGACCTTCCCGGTCAAGTACCGGCCCCTGCTCGATGTGAAGTTCCAGCATCGTCTTGATGGTACCAAAATCCAGAGGGACCTCCGAAACATCCACATCCCCTCTATTGTAAAGAGGCAACGCGCACTCCGGTGCGTCAGGGATATCTGCCAGTGCAGCGAGTCGCTGCCGCAAAGTATTCCCGGCTCCATCCTTGAGGGAGTCCAGTTCCGCCTCGCCGTATTTTCCGGCCAGGAACTTGCTTCCCGTCATGGTAGATCCGAAGTTGGACCCTTCCTCCTCTGCGAATAGGATGACTTCGTAGTTACAGGAAGGTACAAAGGTTCCGCGGCCGATCTCTTCTGTGAGGGTCTCCATCACTTCCAGCGCCCCGCATACGCCGTAGATCCCGTCCAGCCAGCCACCGTTTTGGACGGTGTCGATGTGGGATCCGGCAAGAACGATCGGTCTTCCCGGGACGTTCGCTCCCAGACCGATGCGGATGTTCTGGAGTGCATCGATGGCGACGCTGCATCCTGCAGCCTCCGCACGCTTTATGATATACGCACGGGCCTTTGCATCCATCGGTGTGTAGGAAAATCTCGTAACACCTTCTCCCGGGGTGGTGGTGAACTTACGAAGCTCGTGGAGGTTGCCCAGAAGTCTTTGCTCGTTGATCTTCATGGCGCCTACCACTGATATGAGGAACCGAAAGGCTTACCTTTGACGAGTTTGCCGTCGCCCTTTGATCCGATGTACTTGGCGTCATCCACGATCTTCTTGCCGCGGAGGAATACGGTCTCCGGGCGGCCTTTCTGCTTGAATCCTTCGAACGGTGAGTAGTCTACGCCTTCGAGGTTCGTCTCGACGCTGATGACACCTTCGTAATCAGGATCGAAGATGACCACGTCTGCGTCGAATCCAGGTGCCAGCTGGCCCTTCTTGTCCAGACCGTTTACCTTAGCAGGTGATGTAGCATAGAGGTCTACGAGCCTGCTTCTTGAGATGCGGCCTTCTTCTACGCCGTACGTCCAAAGGATGTTGAGTCTGTTCTGCAGCGACGGTGCGCCGTTCGGGATGTCTGCGAAGGATTTGCCTTCCCCGTATCCCATATGTTTCTGCTCTGCGAAGTCGAATCCGCAGTGGTCGGATGAGATGGCGTTGAGCCATTTGCGGTCAACGGCTTCCCAAAGGGCTTCCCTGTGCTCTTCTGTTCTCAGAGCCGGTGAGCATACGTACTTGGCACCTTCGTAATCCGGTCTTGCCAGATCGGATTCATCCAGTACGAGATAGTGAGCGCATGTCTCGCCGAAGATCTTCTGACCTCTCTGGTAAGCAGCCTTGACTTCCGCCAGAGCTTCTTTGCATGTTACATGTACCACGTAGAGAGGAGCATCTGCCATCTCTGCCAGATAGATCGCTCTTCTTGTAGCCTCTGCCTCTACGACTGGAGGGCGGCTGACTGCGTGGTAATACGGGCCTGTCTTGCCTTCTGCGATGAGCTGCTTCGTAGCAACGTCGATCATGTCAGCGTTCTCAGCGTGGACCATGATCGTGATGCCGGCTTCCTTGCCCTTCTGGAGAGCCTGGAGGATCGCATCATCATCAGCGTGGAAGAACTGGCCTTTGTATGCCATGAAAAGTTTCATGGTAGGGTACCCTGCCTCTGCGAGGCGAGGGATCTCTTCTATCACTTCAGGACGAGGATCTGTCATGACGCTGTGGAACGAATAGTCCACCATAGCGATACCATCGGCATCTGTTTTGCGATAGTCTTCGATGGTCTCCACGAGGCCGCGTCCCTGTTCCTGGTTGACGAACTCGATGAGAGTGGTGGTGCCTCCGACTGCTGCGGCATTCGACGTCTCGAAGCCTCTCGTCTTGCTTCCTTTGTATGTAAAGGAGAAGTGCACGTGCTGGTCTACGCCGCCCGGAAGTACGTACTTGCCGGACGCATCGATGACTTCGGCGCCTTCGCACTCGAGTCCTGCGCCGACAGCTGCGATGCTCTCGTCTTTGATGAGCACGTCGGCTTTGCTTTCGCCTTCAGCAGTTACAACGATACCGTTTTTGATCAAAACAGCCATGATAGAACCTCCTGTCATATTATGATATAAAACACACGGGCCTAACTGATCTACAGTTTCGGCTCTCTCTTTATGATATCTTCTCTTCCCGGGCCGTTTGAAACCAGGGTGATCGGATAGCCAATGAGCTTTTCAACTTCGTTGACGTAATTCTGTGCTTCCTCAGGAAGTTTCTCAAATTCGTGTATGCCTGTGATGTCACACTTCCATCCAGGGAATTTCTTGAATACAGGCTTCGCCTTCTCAAGCTTAGCGGTGGTCGGGAATCTGTCGGTGACTTCGCCGTCGATCTCGTATCCGACGCAGACCGGGATCTCGTCCAGATATCCCAGCGGATCCAGAACGGTGAAGGCGACTTCCGTCGTTCCCTGACACATGCATCCGTACTTCGTAGCGACAGCGTCGAACCAGCCGACTCTTCTCGGTCTTCCTGTAGTAGCGCCGAACTCGCCGCCGTCTCCGCCTCTTCTTCTCAGCTCATCTGCCTCATCGGGATCCAGGATCTCGCTGACGAATGCGCCGCCGCCTACTGCGCTGGAGTAAGCCTTGACGACGGTGATGATGTCCTTGATGGCATATGGAGGAACGCCAGCGCCGATGGCGCCGAATCCTGCCAGAGTGGAGGATGATGTGACCATAGGGTAGATGCCGTGGTCCGTATCCTTGAGGGATCCCAGCTGACCTTCCAGCAGGATCTCCTTGCCCTCAGCCAGAGCTTCATTGAGGAAGAGGGAAACGTCGCACACGTATGGTGCTACCATATCTCTGTACTCTCTGAGGGTATCCATGATCTCATCTGCATCCAGAAGCGGTTTGTGATAGAGGTGCTCCAGAAGAACGTTCTTCTGTGTGATGACTCTCTCCACCTTCTCGCGGAGAAGATCTTCATCCATGAAGAGTTCCTGTACCTGGAAGCCCACCTTCGCGTATTTATCTGAATAGAGAGGCGCGATACCGGACTTCGTTGATCCAAAGGCTTTGCCTGCCAGTCTTTCTTCTTCGTACTGGTCGAAGAGCATGTGGTATGGCATCAGGACCTGGGCCCTGTCGGAAACCAGGATCTTCGGCATCGGAACGCCCTTTGATGTGATGTCGTTTATTTCATTGAGCAGGAACGGGATGTTCAGCGCAACGCCGTTTCCCAGGATGCTCGTGGTATGCTCATAGAACACGCCGGATGGCAGCATGTGCAGTGCGAACTTGCCGTAGTTGTTCTTGATGGTGTGTCCCGCATTGCTTCCGCCCTGGAAACGGACGATGATATCCGCATCCTGCGCCAGAGTATCCGTTATTTTACCTTTTCCTTCGTCGCCCCAGTTGGCGCCAACGATAGCTTTTACCATTAGAGATAGCTCCTTTCGTTATACATTTATCTCTCCCTGAAGGCCAAGCGCATCTTTGTTGGCATCCAGGATAGGTTTTATTACATCAGCGAGGAAAGCCTCCACCTGAGGTGCTGCGCATCCTGTGTAGAGCTCCGGCTTCATCAGCTCCAGCAGTCTCTCCTTCGTGATCCCGAATGCAGGGTCTGCTGCGATCCTGTCCAGAAGGTCGTTTGCTGCGCCTTCTTCCTTGACGCGCTTACCGGCTGCCATGGAGTGTTGCCGGATCTTCTCGTGGAGCACCTGTCTGTCTCCTCCGGCCTTGACAGCGTCCATCATGATGTTCTCTGTCGCCATGAACGGAAGCTCGCTCATGAGTCTCGCCTCGATGACCTTTGGATATACCACCAGGTTCGAGGAGATGTTCATATAAAGCTCCAGGATACCGTCCGTAGCCAGGAACGCTTCGCTGACGCTGATCCTCTTGTTCGCCGAATCATCCAAAGTACGCTCGAACCACTGTGTAGCGGCGGTGAGTGCAGGGTTGCCGGCGTCGGTGATCACGTAGTTTGCCAGGGATGCGATACGCTCGGATCTCATAGGATTTCTCTTGTATGCCATCGCGGAGGAACCGATCTGGTTCTTCTCGAACGGCTCTTCGATCTCCTTGAGGTGCTGCAGCAGCCTGATGTCGTTACTGAATTTGTGCGCGCTCTGAGCGATGCTCGAGAGTACGTTCAGCACACGTGCGTCTACTTTGCGGGAATAAGTCTGTCCGGAAACAGGATAGCAGGATTCGAAGCCCATCTTCTCTGCGATGAGGCCGTCGATCTTCCTGACCTTCTCCAGATCGCCGTCGAAGAGCTCCAGGAAGCTGGCCTGGGTGCCCGTCGTACCCTTTGATCCCAAAAGTTTCATGGTGCTGATCACGAAGTCGATCTCTTCAAGATCCAGCGTCAGATCCTGCAGCCAGAGAGTCGCTCTCTTACCCACCGTCGTCGGCTGTGCCGGCTGGAAGTGTGTGAATCCCAGAGTCGGCAGTGCCTTATACTTATCCGCAAAGTCTGCGAGGTTCGCGATCACGTTGATGAGTTTCTGTCTTATGAGTTTCAGAGCCTCTGTCATGATGATCAGATCGGTGTTGTCGCCTACGTAGCATGAGGTGGCTCCAAGATGGATGATGCCCTTTGCCTTCGGGCACTTCAGGCCGTATGCGTACACGTGGGACATGACGTCGTGTCTTACGATCTTCTCACGTTCTTTTGCAGCTTCGTAGTCGATGTCTTCTGCTGCTGCCTTGAGCTCTGCGATCTGCTCATCTGTGATGTCCAGTCCCAGCTCCTGCTCCGTCTCAGCCAGTGCGATCCAAAGCTTTCTCCAGGTCCTGAATTTCTTCTCCGGTGAGAAGAGGTATTTCATCTCCGGGCTTGGATAGCGCTCGGAGAGGGAACTTGTGTAGTTCTGATATTTGTCCATTGATTTCGGCTCCTTGTTACATTTCATTTGAGTGACGTGTGGGCCCTCTGAAATTTTGCCCATACACGATAAATTATACCACAGGAAATGCCCATTTCTCAACGTATTGCACTAAAAAACCGGAGCGGGAAAGGAGTTTCCTGCTGCCGTCTTTTCGTATCCTGAAGGAGGGTGGATTCTGTGCGGGAAGGCTTTGACATGACGCAGGCTGTGTGGTATCATACGCAAGGAACAAAAGAATACATGCCCTCATAGTTAAATGGATATAACAAATCTCTCCTAAAGATTAGTTCTTGGTTCGATTCCGAGTGGGGGTGCCACA
>CAMNNV010000041.1 GCA_946546075.1 uncultured Bacillota bacterium
GACCACGGCGCAGAGGCGCTGGCGGTGGTAAAAGGCAAGGACGATGACACGGTGCATACGATCCACGATAAGATCAAGGCGCAGGTCATGAGCGGAAGAAGCGAGAAGAAGGATAGTTCTACCGAGTCCATGGACATCATTTCGAAACTGCCGTTTTTCCTGGTGCGGTTCGTTGTATGGATCTGCAGGATCCTGGACGTCCACGGCAAAGTGCCGTACAGCTTTATCGCAAGCGACCCGTATTATACCTCGGTGGTCCTTTCGAATCTCGGATCCATCAAGCTCAAGAGCGGCTACCATCACCTGACGAACTGGGGCACTACCTCCATCATCGTCATCGTTGGCGAGAAAAAAATGCGCCCGTTTTTCAATGACGACGGCACCTTCGAGATGAAGGACAGTCTGGATCTGGGCATAACGATCGACGAGAGGCTGGCGGACGGATACTACTATTCCAAGACGATAAAGCTTCTCAAATACATGCTGGAGAACCCGGAATACCTCGAGAGACCTCTGGCAGAAGAAGTGGATATAGATCAATGAAAGAACTCAAAGAACTGATGCAGCTCTACTGGGCATTTTTTCGCATCGGCGGCCTCACCTTCGGGGGCGGGCTCACCATGCTGCCCATGCTCAAGTACGAGCTGGTGGAACAGAAAAAATGGATAGATGAGGAGACCCTCCTGGAGTGCTACGCCATCGGTCAGTGCACCCCGGGTATCATCGCCGTGAACACTGCCACCTTCGTGGGATACCGAAGGAAAGGCGTGGCCGGCGGCATCTTCTCGACCCTCGGAATGATCACCCCGTCCCTCGTGATCATCACCGTGATCGCTTTGGTCCTGCAGAATTTCATGGACTACAGCGTGGTGCAGCACGGACTCGTGGGCATCCGCGGAGCGGTCTGCGCTCTCATGGTGAACACCGTGATCAATCTGGGCAAGCGAAGCCTGAACAAAGTCGTCACGTGGATCCTTTGCATCGGCATGTTCCTGCTGGCGGTGCTGACGGAGGTACCGACCATCGTCATGGTCGTCGCAGCTGCGGTAGCGGGCATCCTATACAATAAACTCCCGGGAGGTATGTTGCGATGAATGTAGTGACCACCCTCTTCTGGGAATTTTTCAAGATCGGACTTTTCGCGGTGGGAGGCGGCCCTGCGACGCTGCCGTTTCTCATGGACCTTACGAAGTCCCACGACTGGTTCACCATGAGCGAGCTGACGAATATGATCGCCATCAGCGAGAGCACTCCGGGACCTCTGGGCCTCAACATGGCCACCTATGCAGGGGTCGAGACCATGGGCATCTGGGGAGGGCTCGTAGCCTCGGTAGGCCTTGCAACACCAAGCGTGATCATCATCATACTGATCGCGAAATTCCTCGAGAATTTCAACGAAAATCCTATAGTAAAAAGCGCGATGTTCGGCATCAAACCGGCGGTGTGCGGCATCATCGCGGCGGCAGTTCTGGACCTGTGCTACGTGTCACTTTATATCGACGGCGAGCTCATCATCCCGTCCATCGTGATCGCCGTAGTGGTCTTCGTGGCGCTTCAGATCAAGAAACTGAACAGGATCCATCCGTTCTTCTGGTTTGCAGCGTCGGCAGCCGTAGCTATCGTTTTCAAATTGTAGTGATATGCTGGATAAAGTAAGAGAAACCATAAATAAATACGGACTTTTGGACAAAAACACTCACGTAGTCCTGGGCCTCAGCGGGGGCCCTGATTCCGTGAGCCTTTTTTATGCTCTGAGAGAGCTGGGATACGAGATCCACGCCGTTCACGTGGACCACGGGCTGCGAGAGACGGCGGCAAGAGACGCGGATTTCGTGCAAAAAATGTGCGCGGATACCGGCGTACCGTGCCGGGTGGTCACTGCAGACTGCGCAGGTCTCGCAAAGGAACTGGGAATGACCACGGAAGAGGCCGGAAGGAAGATAAGATACGAGGCTTTCTGCGAAGAAGCGGATCGTATTCGCGAAGCGGGGCATGATGTGAAGATCGGCGTGGCACACAATGCGGACGATCAGGCAGAAACAGTTCTCTTCCGGCTCATGAGGGGAACGGGTCCTGACGGGCTGGCAGGCATGGCGCACAAGCGCTTCGAAGGCGGCCATGAGGTGATCCGCCCACTGCTGGATGTGACCCGCGCGGAAATCGAAGCGTACTGCAGGGCAAATGACCTGGAGTACATGACGGACGAGACCAACGAAGTGCCGGGCTACACGAGAAACAGCATCCGGCTGGAACTTCTGCCGTTCATGAGAGAAAAATACAACGCCAATATCTCCGAAGCCCTCTGCCGGCTGGCAGCCATCGCAGGGGAGGACAAGGATTATCTGCAGCAGCAGACAGAAGCTGCATATGAACAGTGCCTGAGAGGAAGTGTGCTGGACAGAAGCAGCCTTCTGGAATTCCATCCGTCCATCAGAAGACGAGTCATGATGAAGGCCATAAGACTCGCAGGTCTCACGGAGGACGTGACCTACGAAAGGCTCCAGGCCATAGAGGAAGCCCTGGGAAGGGATACGGCAACCAGGACGATCCAGCTTCCGAGAGGGTACGAAGTCGTCATCGCTTTTGATGAGGTGAGAGTGAAGGCTACGGAAGATGCGAAGGATGCCCGGGAGCGCAAGATCTTAGTGGATGTCATCACCGATCCGGAGGACGTCCGGAGGATCCTGCAGCAGATCAAAGAGCAGGGATACCCGGAGGATACCGCCGTCATGGACGCAGACCTTGCGGCATCGGCCTGCGGCGTGCCGGCAGAGCAGCTGCAGGAGGTCATCGTCTGCAGAGGACGGCAGCCGGGGGATTTCATGTTCCTTCGCGGCGGGAGAAAAACGATAAAAAAACTTCTGGGGGAGATGAAAATCCCGTCTGACAGGAGAGAAAACGTCACTTTTGCGGCCCGCGGGAGCATGGTGCTGGCGCTGTCAGAAGAAACCTCCGGGAAGAGGCGGTACGCGGAAACTTTGAGGATAAATGACAAAACTTTGAGGATACTCACTGTGAAGTTTGTGTGAATTGCACTAAAAACGGCTGCAAATGATTGTATAAAGAAGACATATATGTTAGAATAAAATGCTACATTTTACGGGTAAAAATCACTAACGGAGGATTTTGATTTGAAAGGTATTGGTAGAAATATAGGCATCTATATCGTCATCTTCATGCTGATCGGCGGGATGGCCTGGTTCTTCACCAATTATGAACCTGCAGAACAGACGGATGAGATCAACACCAGCAAAATGGTGGAATATCTGCAGAAGGATCAGGTGAAGTCGGTCAATATCTCGGATACGAAGATCACGGCAACACTTAAGAACGACGAGGTTGTATATGCCTATGTCAACAGCGTTGTGGACTATGAATTCATATACGATGAGTACATCGTCCCACAGGTAAAAGAAGGCAAACTGCAATTAGAAAGTGATGCGCCGAAGAAGGAATCCATTTGGGTCACACTCCTGCCTACGCTGCTCATGGTCGGTGTGATGATACTGTTCTTCTTTGTCATCATGAACCAGAGCGGGGGCGGAGGCAAAGCCATGTCCTTTGGCAAGAGCAGGGCTAAGCTCCAGAAGGACGGCGGTCAGAAGAAGATCACTTTTGCTGACGTAGCAGGACTCAAGGAAGAAAAGGAAGAACTGGAGGAGATCGTAGACTTCCTCAGAAATCCTATCAAATATAACCAGCTGGGAGCCAGGATCCCTAAGGGAATACTCCTCGTAGGCCCTCCGGGAACAGGTAAGACGTATATCTCCAGAGCTACCGCGGGTGAAGCGGGTGTACCGTTCTTCACCATCAGTGGTTCCGACTTCGTAGAGATGTTCGTCGGTGTCGGTGCTTCCAGAGTACGTGACCTTTTCGAGCAGGCTAAGAAGAACGCACCTTGTATCGTTTTCATCGACGAGATCGATGCGGTAGGACGTAAGCGTGGAGCCGGTCTCGGCGGCGGTCACGACGAAAGAGAACAGACGCTCAACCAGCTGCTGGTAGAGATGGACGGATTCGCAGAGAATACCGGCATCATCATCCTGGCAGCAACAAACAGACCTGACGTTCTGGACCCTGCACTGCTCAGACCGGGCAGATTCGACAGACAGATCGTGATAGGTAATCCTGACATCGTCGGAAGAGAAGAGATCTTCAGGATCCACTCAAGGAACAAGCCTCTTGCAGATGAGGTGGATCCTAAGGTGCTGGCAAGAAGAACGCCGGGGTTCTCTCCTGCAGATATCGAGAACATGCTCAATGAAGCGGCACTTCTCGCAGCAAGAAGAGATGGTGTGAAGATCCGCATGGAAGAGATCGAGGAAGCCATCACAAAGGTCATCGCAGGACCTGAGAAGAAGAGCAGAGTGATAAGCCCTGAAGAGAACAAGCTCACCGCATATCACGAAGCAGGCCATGCAGTTGTCGCTAAGGCTCTGCCGAACTCAGACCCTGTACATCAGATCACGATAATCCCTAGAGGAAGAGCCGGCGGATTCACCATGACTCTTCCGGAAGAAGATAAATACTACGGCACCAAGAAAGAAATGTTCGGCATGATCGTACATCTTCTCGGAGGCCGTGTGGCAGAGCAGCTTACACTGGATGATATCAGTACAGGTGCAAGCAACGATATCCAGAGAGCGACGGATGTTGCAAGGGATATGGTCACCAAGTACGGATTCAGTGAGAAGCTGGGACCTGTCAACTACAGCGACTCAGAAGAAGTATTCCTGGGCAATTCACTTACCAGCACCAAGAACTTCTCCGAAGAGACAGCTACAGAGATCGATACCGAGATCAGAAGGATCGTACACGAAGCATACGACGAAGCGACGAGAATCCTCACAGAGAAGCACGAGCAGCTCGTGAACGTCGCGGAAGCTTTGCTCCTCGTGGAAACTTTGGATAAAGAGCAGTTCGAGGCTCTGTACGATGGCATCAAGACTCCTGAGCAGCTGGCTGAGGAACTTCGCGTAGCCCAGAAAGAGCGTGCGAAGAAGGATGCTGCGGAAGCGAAAGAGTCACAGGAGAAGAGAAGAAAGGCTGCCGAAGAGGAAGAACGCAGGATGCTGGAGGAAGCCCAGAGGGCACTCGATGCAGAAGGCGGACAGGGCATGGGTGACGGCAAATTCAAGCCGATCATCATGACCTACGACGATGTGAACCAGACCGCGACGCCTTTGGAGACTCCGAAGAAGGAAGAGCCTGAAGAAGAAGTCGTAGAAGAAACGATATCTGAAGAAGAAATGACGCAGGTAGAGGAAGTGGCAGCTGACGGAGAATCTGTTTCCGACAATGAAGATGAGACCGTAGCAGATAAAACTGATGATCCATCTGAAGAGGAGGAATAAGAAATGAAAGTCACAGTTGCAGATTGTCTGGAACTGGAAGCCTTCAAAGATGCGAAAGTCCAGGCAGGACAGAAGAAGCTGTCAAACGAGGTGAAGGCGATATCCGTCACCGATGAGAAGCCTGTTTCAGGAAGACCTCTTCGTGAAGGAAGCGTGGGCGAGATCCTGCTCACGTCTTTTGCCGGATGTGATGATGACGATAGCAAATGTGAGCTCATCAGAGGTGCATCGGCGAAAGGTTGTGCGGCGCTTGTCGTATGCGGAGGAAAGGGCGCGGTGCCTGAATCCGTGAAAGATCAGGCCGATAAAGAGAATCTGCCGCTTATTTCGCTGGCGGAGGACCGCAGGTATTCCCAGGCCATCACACAGGTCATGGACAAGGTGCTGTACGGCAATAATTTCAGCAACAGCCTGATAAGCAATACGGTGTTCCATCTCCTGAATTTTGAGAAGCACAGCAATTTCCAGTCGGCTCTCAGAGAGGCGGCTATCAATAATGAGTTCCAGCTGATACTGCTCAGCGAGGAATTCAACCCGATCCTTACCGTGGAGACGCAGCACAGGGCGACCATCGCAGATGCGATCAAACTCGGCAAAGAGCGCAACCTGGCAAGTCACGCCGGCGCATACACAATGATCGATGTCAATGGCGTCCTGACCTACTGGGGCCCTGTAAGCATCGAAGGGGAGAAGTACTTCATGTTCATCGTGGACAATGAAGACTCATACACGGCAGGGGAGATCACGAAGCTGGCGGAGATCATCGAGCTGGCCATGGGCATGTGGAAATACACGCCTGAGAGGGATGCGAAAGCGGAGTTTATCAAGGCTCTGATGAGGGGCAACAAGTCTCTCGCTTACACCCTCAAGGATGAAGCCAGGATCAGCGGCGAAGATATACTGAGCGTTTTCTTCTGCAAAGGTTCCGATAAGGAGGCGGAGACCCAGGCGGTGCTCGCATTCGAGATGGAAGAAGACCTCAACGTGATGCGCATCACCGAGGGGGACGAGACATACGGCATGATCCTGACTTACGAAGAAGACGCAGGAAATCAGGACAAGAGCAGATGTTTCAAGCTCTTCGAAGCTCTCGAGAAGGGTGATTCGGCGAAAGTCTGCCACATCACAGGAGTCGGAGGGATCGAAGGAGCAGGTGACGCTTACCGTCTCATCAGCGAAAGCTGGTCATTCGTGCAGAGCGTGTTCCCGTACAAGAAGGTTTTCACGAAGTATGAGCTCACCCTTGTGAGCAACTGCATCAACATACAGATCCAGGGTGGATTCGTCAAGAAGAACTATATGGAGCTTCTTGAGCCATTCAAGGATGCCGGCGAAACGAAAGGACGCCAGCTGCTGGATACACTCGAGACTTTCGTACTCGATGCCGGTATGAGCAGCAGCAGGACATCCGAGATCATGGGGATCCATTCCAACACTGTCCAGTACAGATTAAAAAAGATCAATGAACTGCTCGGAGTTGAGATAACGGGCAACCGCATCATTCCGGGTCTTACTATGGCGCTTGCATTGAAGAGGCTTGAACGCGTAGTAAGTTAAGGGTTCTAGATAAAAGTTTTTTATTAATTAAAAGGAGAAGAGAGATGTACTACAACTATCTGGAAAAGGCAGACCCTGAGGTAACGGCAGCTATTAAGAGAGAAGTTGCACGTCAGGAGTCAAAAATCGAAATGATAGCTTCAGAGAATTTCGTTAATTACGAAATCATGGAGGCAGCAGGAAGCGCACTGACCAACAAGTATGCCGAAGGCTATCCAGGCAAGAGATACTACGGTGGTTGTGAGCATGTGGACGAAATTGAGCAGCTGGCTATCGACAGAGTAAAGAAGCTCTTCGGTGCTGAGTATGCTAACGTTCAGCCACATTCAGGAGCAAATGCAAATACAGCTGTATACCAGGCAGTCCTCAGCTATGGTGACACTGTACTCGGCATGGACCTTTCAAACGGCGGACACCTTTCACATGGATCCCCTGCTAACATTTCAGGTAAGTCATACAACTTCGTACAGTATGGTCTTGATCCTGAAACTGAGAGAATCGACTATGATAACGTTAGAGAAATGGCTAAGAAGCACCAGCCTAAGCTGATCGTAGCAGGCGCTTCCGCATATCCTCGTATCATCGATTTCCCTAAGTTCAGAGAGATCGCAGACGAAGTCGGCGCACTTCTGATGGTTGATATGGCACACATCGCAGGTCTTGTTGCTGCAGGACTCCATCCAAGCCCAGTACCATACGCTGATATCGTAACAAGCACAACTCACAAAACTCTGCGTGGACCTAGAGGCGGTCTGATCCTCGCTAAGGAAGAGCTGGGCAAGAAGCTGAATTCAGCAGTATTCCCTGGAACTCAGGGTGGTCCTCTGATGCACATCATCGCTGCTAAGGCTGTTTGCTTCAAGGAAGCTATGGAGCCTGAATTCGTTGAGTATCAGAAGCAGGTCATCAAGAACGCTCAGGCACTGGCAGAAGGACTCATGTCACATGATTTCGAGCTGGTATCAGGCGGAACAGATAACCACCTCGTACTCGTTAAGCTGCTGAACAAGAACCTGACTGGTAAGGTTGCTGAGAAGCTGCTGGACGATGCTAATATCACAACGAACAAGAACACGATCCCTAACGATCCTCAGAGCCCGTTCGTAACAAGCGGTCTGAGAATGGGAACTCCGGCAATGACATCAAGAGGATTCCTCGAAGACGATGTGAAGAAGGTAACAGATGCTATCGCACTCGTTATCGACAATCCTGAAGATGAAGCGAAGATGGAAGAAGCAAGAGCTATCGTTAAGAGCCTTACTGACAAATATCCTCTTCACAAGAAGTTCGCTTATTAATAGCGTGACTCAAATAAAAAAACAAAGGTGCTGCCAAAAGGCAGCACCTTATTAATTAGTCCATATCGTTATTGTCTTCATAAGCTTTTCGCAGCTCTGTCTCCTCAGCACGGAGTTTTTTGATTTGAGCGGCGATCCGCTTTCTTCCGTTGATGGAAAGTTTGGAGAATTCATCGATGAATGCTTCTGTATCGGAAATGCCGGCAGCAGATTTGAGTCCTAATATCACATCGCGACGAAGGTCTGAATGGATCAGCGTATCTGCTTCAACGTCTGTGATCTGCCTGATGCGGTAGAGTTCACCCAAAGTGATCTGTCTGTCACCACTTTCGAGAGACGCGTAACTGGAACGCGACATGTGCATCATTTTAGCGAATTCTTCTTGAGTCTTTGACATCATTCTTCTCAAAAATTTGAGATTACGTGAGATATAATCAATACGTATTCCTTCGCTATACATAACATGATCACCCCTTCCCCTATTT
>CAMNNV010000042.1 GCA_946546075.1 uncultured Bacillota bacterium
GAACAGAAGTAACAATAGAGCAAGATCACAACGACTCTCACATTACGTGAGGGTTGTTTTTTTGTGCCGTTTTCGGGCGGTAAGGTAAAAATTGTAAATTTAGTATTTACAAATGCTGGGAGATAATGTAATATATTGGTGAAAGGAAAAATATGGAATATGGATAGGCAAACCATCAAGAAGGGATACCGGCAGGAAGAGATCGGTGAATATATCAGCGAAGTCAGGATACTTCTCACGCAGACCGGCGAGAACCCCGACGATGAGCAGGCTCTCAAGATCATCGAAGAGTACGTGCTGTCAAGGGAGACGGCGGGACTGCACAACTATGAAGATAATCTGGAACTGATCGATCGATTGTTCCTGTCTCTGAGAAGGGAGATGGATATCCTCCAGCCATACGTAGAAGACAAGACGATCACCGAGATCATGGTCAATGGTAAAGATCATATCTTCGTGGAGAAAGACGGACATCTGCAGCGGCTGGATCTCAGCTTTGATACGACGGAGGATCTGGAAGAACTCATCATGAGGATCGCTGCCAGAGTCCACAGAGAGATCAATGAACTCAATCCCATAGTTGATGCAAGACTTTCCGACGGCTCCCGAGTCAATGCTGTCTACAAGAATGTTGCCCTTAACGGGCCCATCCTTACCATAAGGAAATTCCCGGACAAAGTCATGGACATGGATGACCTTCTGGACAGAGGGAGCATAACGGAGGAAGCCGCGGAAATTTTGAAGGTTTTAGTGAAGGCGGGCTGCAACTGCTTCATTTCCGGGGGAACGTCTTCCGGGAAGACAACGCTTTTAAATGTCATGTGTGATCTCATTTCCCCCCTTGAGCGAGTAGTCGTTATCGAAGATTCGGCAGAACTGCAGATCGAACAGATCAGCAACATCGTTCGTCTGGAATGCAGGAATGCCAATGTGCAGGGCAGAGGTGGTGTCGATATGTCGCAGCTTGTGAAAGCCAGCCTTCGCATGAGACCTGACAGGATCGTTATCGGTGAAGTCAGAGGAAAGGAGGTGATGGATATGATCCAGGCACTCAATACCGGACACAGCGGAAGCCTGAGCACGGGCCACGCTAACAGCATACGTGGAATGCTCAAGAGGCTGGAAGCTATGTTTCTGCAGGCGGCGGACTTCCCGGTGGAAGCCATCCGAAGCCAGATCTCGGAGGCGATCGAGATCATGATCCACATGAGCAGGATGAAGGATGGGAGCCGCAAGATCGTGGAGATCGCTGAGGGGGCAGGTTTTGACGGACACGATATCATCACCAACAGCCTCTTCGTATATGAAGGAGATGAAGGCTCCGGCAGGCTGGTGAGCACGGGCAGGAGCATGAGCAGGAAGGAGAAACTTGAAATGGCAGGGTTTCATTTATGATAAGTGATTATTCGAGATATGATTTCTCAGAACGAGAAAAACTGATTTTTTATGGGGCGGGATATGCATGTGTCTTCTGTGCAGTATATCTGTTCTACCACAGCTTTGCTGCAGCGGCTGTTTCCGGGGTATTGGTGAGATTCGTAAGACCGGCAGCAGAGGATATGATGGCAGGACGGAGGAAGGCCCGGCTGGAATCGCAGTTCAAAGATCTGCTCTATTCCCTGTCGGCGTCGGTATCTGCAGGAAGGCAGATGGCTCAGGCCATCGTGGAGGCGGAGGATGATCTGAAGCTGATGTACGATGAGACAGAGCCGATCATGATGGAACTTGGACATATGAGAGTCAACATTGTGGAGAATAAGGAAAGCGACAAGGTTCTGCTGCAAGATCTTGCTGTGCGAAGCCACAGCGAAGATATCAATAATTTTGTCCAGGTATATATCACATGCAGAAACAAGGGCGGGGATTTAGAGAGCATCATAGGACATGCCGCAGGCGTGATCACAGACAAGATGAATATCGAAAAGGAGATAAAAGTCATCACGAGCCAGAAGAAGACAGAGGGCAGGATCGTGGCAATCATGCCATTCGTGATGCTGGCGATCATGAATGTGTTTTCGTATTCCTATATATCGCCGCTATACGAGACGCTGATCGGGAGGATCGTGATGACAGCGGCCTTTATCACCGTGTGTATCGGGATCTATATGATGGAACGCTTATCGCATATAGAGGTGTGAAGCAATGAAGGAAATCGACAGGAACAAAACGTGGAAGTTCATGCTCATCATTGCGGTGATCGGGATGCTCCTGATCCCTGTAGACCTCGCGGTATCCTCTCTCGGAACGAAAGGCGCGATCATAAGTGAGCACGGGAAGCTTTACATGATCAGACCGGGGCCGAAGGAGGCCGCGCAGCACTTTGAGATGAGAGCGGAGGTAGATGACGGAAGCGAGAACTTTGAGAAAAAGATCAACATCTCTCTTGCTCCATACAGCGAAGTGGCGGAAGAAGAGGAAGAAGAGCAGGAAGCGGTCATGTCCGTAAGGGACAGGACGGAGTATGAACTGAGGTCTGCCGTCGGGGATCTGAATGGAGATCTGTCCCGGCGGAAGGTCATGCTCCCGACAGAACTTGCTTCCGGAGCAAAGGTGAAATGGAGCAGGCAGAGCTCATCCAACACCGTCCTCATAACCCTTCTGACCATGCTTTTGATGATCGCTGTCTACAGAAAGAGCTACGGAGATCTGAGAAAAGAGGCGGAAAGAAGGGGAGCATCTGTCATGCACCAGCTCCCGGAATTCGTGAACAGGCTCGTGCTCCTTCTCGATGCGGGGCTCGTCCTGAACACGGCCCTGGAGAAGGCTGTGGAGCAGAGCATACGGGATGAGGTCAACGAGAAGGATTACTTCTACAGCAGGATGCGCGATATATACGATACGGTCCATAACACCAACGGTTCCATGAGCACGGAGTTCAGGAACTTTGCGAAGGAGAGCGGTATACGGGAACTGCTCAGGCTGTCCAACATCATAGAGGACAACATCCATAAGGGTGCGGCCCTCAGCGAGAAACTTGAAGCGGAGAGCGAGAATCTTTGGATCTCGAGGAAGAAGGCCTGTGAAGAAAAGGGGAGGCTGTCGGAGACAAAGATGACCGTGCCGCTGATGATGTTCCTGATGGTGCTCATCGTGATCACGGTGGCACCTGCAATGATCGAACTATAGGAAAGTGATTGGGAGGAGAGAACAATGAAGAAAATCAAAAGCTACGTCAGAAGCAGGAAGGGAATGGAGCTGGTCCAGGTAGCCATACTCGTGGCGATCGCAGTAGGATTAGGACTCATTTTCAAGACGCAGATAACGGATTTTGTGAACAGGACCTTTGAAGGACTCAACAATTTCAACTGATGAAAAGCAAGAGGGGCAGTTACATCGTGGAGGCTGCAGTCGTACTGCCGGTCATCGTGTTCACGATAATAACGGCGGTGCTCATCATATCCTTCTTTTATCAGCAGATGGAGCAGCGATGTGAGATGCACATAACTTTGCGCGGCAGCGCCGGGATGATAACTGAGAAAACGATATATGGCAAAAGTGGGCTCTGGCACGGTGAGTCTCGGATCGAGAAAACCGCGCTGGGAGGGGCTGTATACGGAAAGGGGTACGTAGTAATGAAAAAAAGAGGATCTTTGAGGAATGTGTCCGCCTGGGAGATGAGCGGCAAAGCGCATGCGATCGACGGACCGAAATACGTGAGGTACTGTCAGCTTATCAAGGGACAGTTACGGGATGAGAAACAGTAAACGCGGAAGCAGCAGTGTGTTCATCTTAATGATCCTCGCAACGCTCATGACCATAACGATGGCTTTTATGGCAGAGGCAAGAAACGAGTATGCCTACAGCCGGATCGATCTGGCGGCGGACATGTCAGGGGACTCTGTACTTTCGGAGTACGACCGTTACGTGCAGGAGGAGTATGGGCTCTTCCTGCTTGGCGGGACGAGGCCCTATCTGACGGGGAGATTTCGGTCGTATATGGATCACTGCCTTGGGGGCATGAGAGGTGTGAGGATCAAGGATGCTACCGTCAGTGGCGAGGGAAGGTGCGCTGCAGATACGGAGCTGATCAGAGAGCAGATAGTGGAGCAGATGAAATACGAAAAGGTTATGGATATAGTCTCTGATAAGCACCGGGGCAGCAAAAATGATATGGAGTACGAGATACTGCGAAACAGGAAAGTGCTCGTATCCCTTCCTACCCACGGTATGCCAAAACCAAGTCTGACTTCGGTGGCAAAGTCCATGGCTGAGGACTTTGAAGGACTCAAGGATATCTTCAAGGAGGGTACGGACAAGTACCTGATGGACGAATATATCCTGAACCATTTCAACACCTGCACGATGAAAATCAAGGACGACCACTTTTTTCGAAATGAAGTGGAGTACATTCTGGGTGGAGAAGCGTCGGACAGGAAGAATGAGAAGCGTGTGGAGCTTGCCATACAGGCGCTGCGATTCCCGCTGAATCTGAAGTACCTTTATACCGATAAGGAGAAGATGGAGGCGCTTCTTGCTGCGGCAGAGCTCCTCACACCGGAGGCGGCGCCGCTGACGCAGATGGCACTTGCATCTACGTGGGCCTATGCAGAGTCGGACAATGATGTGAAGCTGCTGTGGGAAGGCCGCAAGGTGCCGATCATGAAGGACAAGTCCAGCTGGGCCGTCGATCTGGATGGTGCCATAGAAGGGATCAAGGGAGGCACATTCTATCCCGAAAAGGAAACGGGATACGACTATGAAGACCATCTCAGATTCCTGCTGTTTTTTCAGGATGAGACGCTGAAAACGGCGAGGATCATGGATCTGATCCAGATCAATACCAGGATGAACAGCGACAGCACCTTCGTGATCCAGGAGCACTGCACCGGGATACATGTTTCTTTGAGATCCGGCAGGAGAAATTTCATCTATGAGAAGAAGTACTAGAGGATCCTATACGCTGGAAGCAGCCCTCATACTTCCGGTCCTCATCCTCGCCATGCTTACCATGGGTTACTTCATCAAAGTCGAAGGGACCTGGGAGAATGTCATCAATGGTGTGGGAGATGAGCTCCACGTGGCGGCGATGAAGGGTTATGACGGCATATCCGGAACGCCGTCCGGAACATCCTTAAAAAAGCGTGTCATGGAGGAGAACCCGGATCTGGATGAGCTCAGCATCTCCCGGTCGTTTCTCGGAAGCGGCCTTGAGGAGGGAGTGCATGCCTACAGGATCAGGGCAGGCATATCGCTTGCGATGCCCATGGGCTTAGGCAGAGATCATAAGCTGGAGGCAGGACTGAAATACAGGAGTTTCATCGGCAAAAGAAGCGATGGGACCGGCATGGGAAGAGAGGCACTGCGAACGGATGCCGACGCCCGGCCGGTGGTGATATTCCCCCAGATGGGCGAGAGGTATCACAGTGCTTCCTGTACCTATGTCAAAGCCTCCGTAGAGAAAACCGTGCTCACGGGAGAACTGAAGAGAAAATACGGAGCGTGCGGGCTTTGCGACTCGGGAAAACTTCCGGATGGCAGCATCGTGTTTTGCTACGGAAACGATGGCACAGCGTATCACCGCGGCTCGTGCAGGTCTATCAACAGGCAGACCGTTACCGTGGACAGAAGTGAAGCGATAGAAAAGGGGTATACCCCGTGTTCGAAATGCGGAGGCGGGTAGACCAGGGAAAGGATGGTTGTTATGTGGGAAAACAGTGATTTCAGGATCAGGATGAAGGAAAACAGCATAGCAGAGCACGAGAAGATCATGCTCTCTTCGGGGCAGTGCGAGATCTTCATGCCCATGGGATTTCTGGGAGACGAAGAAGGCGTCATAGCCAGTTACGATTGCAGCGGCTTTGCGCCTCTTTCCGGCTACAGGATCGAAAGGACGGAAGACGCACTTTACCTTCTGGAGAGGACGCTGATCATACTGGGCAATGCCGTCCAGTATTTTATCACGCCGGCTAAAGTGATGCTTACGACGAACACCGTTTTTTATAACAGGGACACGGGTCAGGTGAAGATCGCGTACGTTCCTTTGGGCGGTGAGGACGTGGATCTGAAACAGAATATCGTTTCGTTTATCGAGCAGCTCAAGGCGGATCTGAGAGACGGAAGAGAGGATTTCCTCACCCAGGCATCCAGGTATATCTACTACAAGAATTACTATATCAACGACATCATCACGAAGGTAGCGCTGATGAAGCGGCAGATCTATGCCGAGGAAGCGAAACGCAGGAGCCTGAGATAGCCTGCAAGTTGAAAATCAGCGGTATTTGATGTAGGATAAAGGAGCATCAACAGAAATCCATGAAAGAAGCAGGATGAGATATGATTCCATTATCCACAAGAATGAGACCCTCGGGGCTTGAAGAATTCGTGGGCCAGACCCACTTCATGTACGAAGGGTCGCTGTTCTATAACTCAATAAAAAACAAGACATTTGATTCTGCCATTTTTTTCGGACCTTCCGGGACGGGGAAAACGACGCTGGCAAGGCTCATCGCCAAGGAGATGGACAGCAATTTCGTAGAGATCAATGCGTCCACGACCGGGACGAAGGAGCTGAAGTCCATCCTCGAGACTGCACAGCTGCGCTTCAGCGGCCTGATGCAGGAGACGACGTGCCTCTACGTAGATGAGGTGCACAGGTGGAACAAACTGCAGCAGGATTCTCTTCTGAAGGCCATCGAAGAAGGCATCGTAAGATTCATAGGAAGTACCACGGAGAATCCTTATTTCTCTGTGAACAATGCCATCCTCAGCAGAGTCCGGAACATCTATGAGTTCCACAGACTGACGACAGATGAGATCCTCGTCGTCCTGAAGCGGACGATCAACGATACCGAGAAGGGCTTTGGAGGCCTGGACATCCGGTATGACGAGGATGCTCTTCGCATACTCGCGGACATGAGCAGCGGGGACTGCAGAGTCGCCCTGGATACTTTGGGATTCATCATCGATAACCTGGGAGAGGGAGAGAAGCTCTCGAAGGAGATCGTTGCCGAGGCCATGCAGAGGCAGACCACCTTTTATGATAAGGAAGAGGATAAGTACAACCTCCTGTCGGCGCTTCAGAAATCCATCCGGGGCAGCGACCCACATGCGGCGATCCACTATCTGGCCCGTCTTCTTCAGGGCGGAGCAGATATCATGATGATCGGAAGAAGACTCATGGTCATGGCAAGCGAAGATGTGGGCATGGCATACCCGAGCGCCATTTCGGTGGTGACTTCCTGCGTGCAGGCGGCTCAGATGATCGGTCTTCCGGAGGCAAAAATCAATCTGGCGGAAGCTGTCGTGCTGCTGGCATCCTGTCCGAAATCGAACGCATCCTGTCAGGCACTTTATGCGGCGGAGAGCGACCTTAAGCACAAGAAAATCGATGACGTGCCGGCCCATCTGATGGATTCGCACTACAGCGGTGCCGCCAAGCTGGGCCGCGGGCTGGACTATAAATACCCTCACTCCTATGGTGGCTATGTGACACAGCAGTACCTGCCGGACAATCTTTACAAAGAAGGCGTGAAGTACTACAAACCGACGAATAACGGCAGCGAGTCGTCATTCAAAAAATATCTGGAAGAATTGGAGAGGATCGATGAGAGAAATAAGAAGGGCTGAGAACGCGGGGTTCTGCTTCGGAGTAAAGCAGGCTATCCTCAAGGCGGAGGAAGCCGCGCTCGCAAGTGAAGACAGGATCTACTCCATGGGTCCCCTCATACATAACAGTATCGTTACGGACGAGCTTTCGGATAAGGGCGTGGATATCGCAAAGGATATCAATGAAGTCCCTGACGGATCCACAGTCATCATACGGTCCCACGGGGAAGGCAGGAAGTTCTATGAAGAGGCAGAGAAAAAGAGTCTGCACCTCATCGATGCTACCTGTCCTTTTGTTGCGAAGATCCACAAACTCGTAAGTGAAGCGGACAAGCAGGTGCTCATCGTCGGTGACGCAAAGCATCCGGAGGTCATGGGCATAGACGGGTGGTGCAGCAGCCCGGCGATCATCGCAGATTCCTACGAGAAGGCGCGCGATATAGAGGTTGATGAACTCTTTCTCGTCACGCAGACGACGATCCGGCAGGAGATGCTGGACGAAGTTCTCTCCGCGCTGGAAGAGAAAAACATCGACGTGGATGTGCATAATACCATCTGCAATGCCACGTCAAAGAGGCAGGAATCCTGCAGAGACCTCGCCGAAGAATCGGATATGATGATCGTCATCGGAGACAGAAACAGTTCTAATACAAAAAAGCTCTGGGAAATCTCCAAAAACTCATGTGAGAACACCTATTTTGTCGAGAATATTCAAGATTTGCCATTGAAAGAGGTTGAAAAATGTAATAGAATAGGTGTAGCTGCGGGGGCATCGACCCCTGAACGCATAATTAAGGAGGTTATTGCCAGAATGAGTGATATGACACTTGAAAACAAAGAATTAACAATGGCAGACGTCATGGACCAGATCGATAAGTCCCTGAGATTGCCGAGGGGCGGAGAAACTGTTACAGGAACAGTTCATCAGGTAAATGACAAAGAGGTTATCGTGAACCTGGGAATCAAGAAGGATGGTATTCTGCCTGCAAGCGAAGTGAACCTTGAAGAAGGACAGACACTTTCAGACCTTTTCAAAGAAGGAGATGAAGTCAAAGCTAAGGTTATCAGAAATTCAGATGACAAAGATGGCGGCGGGATCCTGCTTTCCAAGAAGAAGTTAGAAATCAGTGCTA
>CAMNNV010000043.1 GCA_946546075.1 uncultured Bacillota bacterium
GAGGCGCGCGATGTCCATCTTCCGGAAAACGATATCCTCTTCCACTCCGGCTGCCTCGGCGTTCTCCTTTGCTGCATCCACAGCCTTACCGCTGATATCCGATGCGTAGATATGCAAAGGTGTCTCGTAGTCGATCATCCCGAAAGCTTCCTGCCGTTCTTCTTTCCAGACACGTTCCTCGATGATGTCCCATTCTTCGCTTGCAAAGTGCCTCTGCAGTCCCGGCGCGATGTTTCGTCCGATCATGGCCGCTTCAATGGGGATCGTACCTGATCCGCAGCAGGGATCCACCAGGATGCGGTCCTTTTTCCAGAAGCTGAGCTGCACCATGGCTGCCGCCAAAGTCTCCTTGATCGGTGCTGCCACATCCTTGACGCGGTAGCCTCTCTTGTGGAGCCCCGTCCCGCTGGTATCCACCGTAAGGGTGACTCTGTCCTTGAGGAGCGTGGCCTTGACCGTGTATTCCGCCCCTGTCTCCGGCAGCTGCTCCATCCCGTAGAATTCTCCCAGTCTGGAAGCGATGGATTTCTTCACGATCTTCTGTATGGCCGGCTCGCTGTGGAGCTTCGATTTGACCGTCGTGCAGGTCACGGTGAATTTCCCGTCGGCCGGTATGAGGCTTTCCCATTCGATCGCCTTGGTCTGCTGGAAGAGTTCTTCGAATTCCCTCGCTTCGAATTCTCCCATTTTGAGAAGCACCCTGTCGGCACATCTGAGCCACAGATTGGCCTTCACGATGGCCCTCTCATCTCCGAGGAAGGTCACCTTGCCGTCCTCCGTCTTGAGGATCTTGAAGTCGAGATCAGCAAGTTCCCGTTTTACCACGGCTTCGAGGCCGAATGTGGCTGTCGCTATCAATTCAAGTTTCATTCTATCACCTGTTCGAATCTATTACCGAGTATATCGTAGCCGTATACCCTTCGTCCTGTTTCGTCTGACACTCTCTTCGTGATCCGGATGAAGCACGGTCCGTCCTCTGTCATGAACTTTTGGAGCTGCTCCATATCGCTGCAGGTGACGTTCTCCAGATCTGCTTCATATCCCGTGATGAGATCTCCGGACATCTCCGCCTTGCCCTCCGGCCAGTCGCCGGAAGCCTTGACCGTGAATCCGTCCTTGTCCTTGTTCAGCCTTTCCATCTGGCATACGAGGGCCGCAGGATTATTGTCGCAGAGGATCCATCCCCTGCCCAGCCTTGCGCAGACGGCACCGAGCGTGCCGGATCCTGCATAGAAATCAGCGCAGATATCTCCGGGATCGGAGCAGGACTCGATGATCCTCTCCACGAGCTTTTCCGGTTTCTGTGTGGCGTAACCACTTCTTTCTGCCGAGGTCCTGCCCACCATATCCAGCTGCCATACGTCCTTCATGTTCACCAGCGTATACCAGCCCACCTCATCGCAGTACTCCTTGACGCCTTTGAACCGGTACGGCTTGAATCCTCTGTTGTAGGACTTCTCCTGCAGGATGTTGAATTTATATTGATCGGTCTTGGAATAGACCAGGATGTTATCGTGTTTTCTCGCAAAGGTCTTCTTGCTGGCACCTCCGGACTTATACGTCCAGATGATCTCGTTGACGAAATTATCCGCGCCGAACACGAGATCCATCAGGATCCTGGCATAGTGGGTCACTCTCCTGTCGAGGTGCACCCATACCGTCCCGCTGTCCTTGAGCAGCGTCCTGATGAGCATCATCCGGATGGCGAGGTTCTTCAGGTACACTTCCAGGCTCTCACTGATGTGGTCGTCATAGGCTCCGATCTTGAGCACCTTCGAGTCTCCCAGGATCTCGGAGTGCAGTTTGATGGAGGACATGAACTTCTCTTTCGTATAGAACGGCGGATCGATGTACACCACCTGGATCTTCGAAGCCATGCCGCAGTCTTTGATCAGATGGAGCATGTACTCCATGTTATCGCCCAAAGCCATCTCGTTTCTCTCTTCGCCCCAGGAATCCATCTGGCGAAAGTCGGCATCCGCCTCCCCCGACATCAGCAGGTTATATTCCTTTAATGCTTCCGAATATGCATTGATGAGTTCCGTTAATTCTTTCATGACCTCTTACCACCCAAAAGTATCTTGATCAGTTCCGGCCTTCCGGCCTTGATCAGTGCTTTTTCTACCAGTTTACGATTTTCTTTTTTATTGAAATGCAGCAGTGCTCTCTGCATCTTCTTCTCTTCCAGGCTCTTCGCCACGTATACGTGCTCCCCTGTCAGAGGATCTGTCTGTGTATAGTACATGCAGGTCGCCAGCGTCCCCGGTGTAGGATAGAAGTCCTGCACCTGATCCGGCACGAAGCCCGTCTTCTTGAGGTAAAGGGCGAGCTCTGCAGCATCTTCCAAGGTGCTCCCGGGATGCGACGATATGAAATACGGGATCATGTACTGGTCTTTGCCGAGCCTGCTGTTGGTCTTCTCGTACATGGCACAGAACCGGTCGAAAACATCGCAGGACGGTTTGTGCATCTTCGCCAGCACCCGGTCACTGATATGCTCCGGCGCCACTTTGAGAATGCCGCTGACGTGATCTTTGCATAAGACTTTCAAGAAATCGTTCTTCCTGTCTGCCAGCATGTAATCGTATCGCACGCCGGATCTTACGAACACTTTCTTGACGCCTTTTACGGCTTTCACGGCCTCCAGCACATCCATGTACTCGCTGTGATCGGCTTCCAGGAGCTTGCACGGCTTCGGGAAGAGGCAGTCTTTGTCTCTGCACATCCCGTGCTTCAGCTGCTTGCTGCAGGAAGGCCTTCCAAAGTTGGCCGTAGGTCCTCCCACATCATGGATGTATCCTTTGAAATCGGAGAGACCTGCTATGGTCTTCGCCTCGCTGACGATGGATGACTTGCTCCTGCTCCGCACTTCTCTTCCCTGGTGGTATGTTATGGCGCAGAAGGCGCATCCTCCGAAGCATCCTCTGTTGGCGGTGATGCTGAACCGGACCTCCTTTATGGCCGGCACACCGCCTTCTTTTTCGTAGGAAGGATGATAGTTTCTCTCGAATGGGAGTGCGTAAAGGTCATCCAGTTCCTCCCGCTCAAGAGGCGGCTGCGGCGGGTTCTGCACCACGGCCCTTCCTCCGTAGCTTTCGATCATCCTCGTGCCGTTTATCGCATCGTTGCTCCTGTACTGCCGTGCAAAGCTTTCGCAGTACTTTTCTTTCGAGCTGCGGATCTGTTCAAAGTCCGGCAGCCTCACATCGTCGGCTTGCGGATAGATGTCTTCTTCATGCATCAGCACGCATGTGCCCCGGATCCACGTGATGTCCTTTGCCTCGATCCCGGAATCCAGCGCTTCTGCGATCTCCAGGATCGCTCTTTCTCCCATCCCGTAGATCAGGATGTCCGCCCTGGAATCCAGAAGGATGGATCGTCTCACCTTATCGTCCCAGTAATCGTAGTGTCCCATGCGCCTCAGGCTGGCTTCAAGACCTCCGATGATCACCGGCACATCTTTGAAGCACTCCCGGATCCTGTTGCAGTATACCGTCACGGCTCTGTCCGGCCTATGGCCTGCTCTTCCTCCCGGCGAATACACATCGCTCCTGCGTTTCCTCTTGAAGACGGAGTAGTTGTTCACCATGGAGTCCACATTCCCGCTGTTTACGAGAAATCCAAGTCTTGGTCTTCCGAGTTTTTTGAAATCTTTCGTGTCCTTCCAGTCGGGCTGCGCTATGACTGCTACCTTGTATCCTCTCGACTCGAGGAGGCGGCCGATGATCGCTGTACCAAAAGAAGGATGATCAACATAGGCATCTCCCGTAACGATGATGAAGTCAGCCTGCTCCCATCCTCTCTTCCTCATTTCCTGTTTTGTAAGAGGCAGATACATACGCCCTCCCGGAAAGCAAAAAAATCATAATGGTCTGCATTATACAGACCACTATGATTTTATCACAAATATCAAGTTGTTTAAACTAATTTCACATAAGACAGGCTCACCCAGTAGCCGTTGCTTGCAAGCTGTACCCAGCCGTTCTTCATGGCTTTGATCTTATGCGTACCCTTCTTGACATGGCCTACTGACTTGTACTGTGTGCCCGCACCTTTTCGCATGTTCAGATCTTTCGCAGTGACCTTCACATTTGCAGTGCCGGAAAGCTTCGTGTACTTGAGCTTCACCCAGTAGCCGTTTCCGGCGATCTGGCCCCAGCCGTTCTTCACTTTCTTGATCGTGCAGACTTTGCCTTTCTTAAGTGTCCCCTTGTTCTTGTATTTGGTGCCTGCACCGCTTCTCATGACAAGATTGGATGCGGTCACCTTGACGTTGAACTTGCCGGAAGCTGCCGTTGTGGCGCTCTGGCTGGCGGAGGTTGCCTTTGTTGTTGCCTTCTGTGTCGTTGTGGCTGACGTAGCCTTCGTTGTTGAAGTTGTCGTTGTTGCCTTTGTCGTAGCCTTCGTGATCTTGGTAACATACTTGAGGCTTACCCAGTAACCGTTCGTCTTGATCTTGGCCCAGCCGTTCTTCTCCTGCGTCACATCATACGTTCCCTTCTTGATGTGGCCCTTTGACTTATAGGATGTACCAGGACCGGTCCTCATATTCAGGTCGCTGATGGAGACCTTGATCTGATACTTGGATGCAGATGTGGTGGTCGTGGCTGCAGGTTTAGTCGTCGTAGGAGCTGTGGTCGTCGTAGATGTCGTCTCGGACGGATCTGTTCCCTGCTGCGTATCGTTCAGCTTCGTCGTATAGCTCAGGCTCACCCAGTAGCCGTTGGTTGAAAGTCTTCCCCATCCGTTGCTCTCGGCATTGATGGTGTAAGTACCAGGCTTGACGTATCCCATCGTGTCATAGGATGTTCCCGGGCCCGTTCTCATATTGAGATCTGCTGCGGTGATCTTCACCTGATAGTTTGTGGCAGTCGTGGTGTAAGTCGGCTCTGTTTCCGGAGCAGTTTCTCCATCGCAGATGTAGATATATCCCTTTGCCTTGCTGTACCACGGAGTGCCGTAATGGAAATAGATCTTCGATGCCGTCGTCGGCTTGGCACCGATCTTCCATCCCGATTCCGATACGTAGACTTTGCCGTTTACGATCTTCTCTACTACCGCTACATGGTTGCTGTAGCATGCTATGGCACCGACCTTCGGTTTGCTGCCATATGGATAGTAATGGCCGGACTTATTGATGGAATACCATAAGCCTGCGTTCCTGCGGAAGGCGGAGTTGAACGTCTTACCGAGGATCTCGCCGGCTCTTCCGTAAGCATACCATGTACAGTTGCCCCTGCAGTATCCGCCTCTTGACTTGAGGTATTTGAGGTTAGGACCGTAATCGTATTTGTAGTACACATTATTGTTCGTGTAATACCACTTCTTGCCTACCTCCGAAGAGTAGGACGGCAGCGATGTTCTCGGTGTGATCGTTACCTTCGCACTTGCCATATCAAACGTAACAGGCACAAAAAGCGTTAAAGCCACTGCCAGTGCTATAACGCATGATAAGAATTTCTTTTTCATTGTTCTGACCCCGCTTTCTCTTTCAGGCGCTCGATCTCATCTTTGAGACCCTGGATATATCCCACCGGATACACGTCAACAGGAACGATGTGGATCGCACCGTTCTCTTCGTAGATTTCCAGTCTGTCGCCTTCATTCAAAGAAAGCTTTTTGACGATAACCTTCGGTATGGTTATCTGAGACTTCTGTCTCAATTCCGTAATCATCTTCATAGGTGAGAATTTCTCACTTTCTGAAAACAATCAGTTTGAGATAATCCTGAATGTCTTCTTCCCCTAAAATATAACTTTCCAAATTTCTTACTTCTCTATCAATATACCACCGTTTCCCGATCACCAGCAAGAAAAAGCACCTTCCGCGGGTGCGAAAGGCGCGACTTTTTTGCAAAAAAATGAAAAACGGCGTCGACATTTCGTCGACACCGCTACATGTTGTGTTCAACCTGCTAACCCAGGAAGTTCATGACGGACTTCTTCACGTCATTGCCGTCTGCTACGCCCTTGACCTTAGGCATGACGGCTCCCATGAGTCTGCCCATGGATCCTTTGCCGCTTCCTGCTTCGATCCCGGCTTCTGCTGCAGTCTCCTTGACCAGCTCATCGATCTCCTCAGCAGTGAGCTGTTTCGGAAGATATCCTGTCAGAACTGCGATCTCTGCTTCATTCGCTTCTACGAGGTCATCACGGCCTGCCTTCTTGAAATCAGCTATGCCGTCCTTTCTCATCTTGATCTGCTTCGCAACGATAGCAGCGATCCCTGCATCATCAAGCTCTTCGCGGTTGTCCACCTCGTACTGCTTGATGGCAGCTCTGAGAAAACTGATGGTTTCCTTCCTGACAGTCTGCCTGTTCTTCATGGCATCCTTGAAGTCAGCATTCAATCTTTCTTTTAAGGTCAATCAAAACACCTTCTTCGTTTCAAATAAGCTTAGTATCTCTTAGCCTTCTTCCTAGCAGCCTCAGACTTCTTCTTACGCTTAACGCTAGGCTTCTCATAATGCTCTCTCTTACGGAGTTCGCTCATGACGCCGTCTCTGGCGCATGATCTCTTGAATCTCTTCAGAGCACTCTCTAAGCTTTCGTTTTCTCTTACGATAACCTGTGCCATTTTCCTGTTTCACCTCCTGACCTTTGAAAAATCATGTAAACCAAAAATGGCTTTCGCACAGAGTTTATTATAATCTTTCCCGAAGTGCTTTGCAAGAAGATTTTCTCTGTGCTTTTTTATTGATTCTCATCAGCCTGGTGGCCATGTCATCTTGCGCTTGCCAAGCAGATGGAAATGCAGGTGCTTCACGGTCTGCAGTCCGTCCTCGCCGCAGTTGTTGACCAGCCTGTATCCGTTCTCCAGGCCAAGCTCTGCCGCTATATCCTTCACCTTGCACATGATGTATCCCAAAAGTTCAGCGTCCTCATCCTTCACATCGTCCAAAGATGCGATGTGCTTCTTCGGAATGATCAGGACATGCTCCGGTGCCTGTGGCTCCAGATCTCTGAAGGCCAGGATCTTATCATCTTCGTATACCTTCGTGGAAGGGATCTCGCCCTCTGCGATCTTGCAGAATAAACAATCACTCATGATCTTTCTCCTTTCTGTGACATTATTATATCACAAATACCTCTCGATCTCGATGAATAACCTGTCCTTGCGCGTCCGGCCGCCCACTTCTTTGAGATAAGCCTTGCCCTTGCCGCGGAGCACCAGTTTGTCCCCTTCTGCGACCTGCGCGTCGATCTTCTCCACCTGCATGCTGTTGACAAATACGATGCCCTGACGGATCGCTTCCGCCGCCTTGCCACGTGACAACCCGAATGCCGAGGACACCACATTGTCAAGCCGCAGTGATGCCACGGTATCCTTGACCACCTGCACCCGCTTCTCCGGGATCTGCAGTTTCTCAAGACCTGCTGCTTCCAGCTGCAGCGTCGTCCTGCCCGCCTTATCGTAATTCAGCATCAGGAAATCCTTGATCTCCTCCAAAATGATGATATCAGCTCCGTCCTCTCGTACCAGGATGTCACCGATCATCTCGCGCTTCAGCCCGAGGCCTGTGAGAGATCCCAGATAGTCTCTGTGGGTGAGCCTCCGGCCGTGGGCCGGCGCCTTCGCCCTTATGACGCAAAGGTCATCCGCGGCATCTTCGATGTAGTCCGGCAGAAACAGTGCGACCGTGCGCTCCGCGTCCTCATATCCTCCAAAGAACTCCAGGCGGATCTCCTTCTGCCCGCGTCCGATTTCTTTCCAAAGGCCAGCGACCAGTGTGCGCTGCCGCATATCCAGGAAGTTGGTCCTGGTCATCATATAATTGTCTGCCGCCTGCATGTACTTGTCTCTCACGGAGGCCAGCATCATCTGATCTTCTTTTGCCTGCTGGTCGTTTCTCAATCCATCACCCCCATCATGCCGTCCCGGAACGGATCAGTGAGCGTGACGTCGAGAAATTCGTTGCGATATTTTGCGAAATCCTCTTCGCTTTCACAGTTTACATAAACATATATATAGTTACTCGAGTATCCTGTCATCATTCCCAGTGTCTCGTCGTACTCTTCGATGAGGATCCTCGCCTTCTTGCCCCTGTTCTTCCTTAAGAAATCCTGCTCGCTCTTAAGCGCCAGCTTGCTGAGCCTGTCCGACCTGTCTTTTTTGATCTGAGGTGCCACATGACCCGGCATCTGCGCCGCCTTCGTAAACGGTCTCTTGGAGTATTGGAAGATGTGCGTGTGCACGAATTCGCAAAGGTCCGTTAGGTTCATGCTCTCCTGGAAGTCTGCTTCCTTCTCCCCGGGAAATCCCACGATGATATCCGTGGAGATCCCGTAGAGAGGATCGAACTCCCGAAGGACTCTGACGATGTCCAGATACTCTCCCTTGCTGTATGGCCGGTTCATGGCCTCCAGCACCTTGTCACTTCCGCTCTGTGCCGACAGATGGACGTGATGACAGAGTTTATCGTACTTCAGAAGACCCTTGACGTACTCGGCGTTCACCACCGCCGGCTCCAGTGAGCTCAGGCGTATCCGGAAGTCTCCTTCC
>CAMNNV010000044.1 GCA_946546075.1 uncultured Bacillota bacterium
GGGCTGCTTCTTGGAATTTTTCCAGCCGTTCTTCTGCCACTTCACATACCACTTGTCCCTGAAGCAGTTCATCAGATAGCTGCTGTCGGAGAATGCGATGATCGTCTGTCCGTCCTTCTTGATGGCGCGAAAGGCTTCCAGAAGTGCCATCATCTCCATCCTGTTGTTGGTGGTGTTCGGCTCGCTGCCGTACAGTTCCTTTGTTACTCCGGCGAACTCAAGTATGGCTCCCCAGCCGCCGAGGTTCTCGTCGCTCTGGTTGCCCGCGCATCCGCCGTCTGTATATATCCTAAGTATACGATCTGCCATATCAAAACGCCTCATAGTCTTTGATCCCGCCATCTTCCAGAAGGAGTCTGTAGCCGTGTCCCGGCTCGATGGTCCAGTAATAGAAATTCTCGAATCTGTCAGGCCATATGGAATCCATGATGGTACAGATCGGCCCGCCGTGGATCACCGCGACAGATGCCGCCATCTTCTCCTGATTGCGAAGCTTCAGTACCTGCTGGAAATGACGCACCTTCAGATCCTCGAAGCCGGACAGGATCCTTTGCTTGAAGGAAGCCATGCTCTCGCCTCCCTCGGGTGCCGTCTGCCCCGTCTCATCTTTGACGAAAGCCCAATACTCCGGCATCTCTTTTAGCTCATCGAAATGTTTCATCTCAAAGGCTCCGAAGTTGATCTCACGCAGATCGTCTATCACCACGTGCGGGACTTCTCCGAAGATGGTCTCCAGGGTCTGCTCCGTCCTGATCATTCCGGATGTATAGTACTGGACATTCTCGTATGCAGGGTAGATCCCCTCCGCCCGCTGGGCTTTCAGCTGTTTATATCCTTCTTCTATGAGTGGGATATCCACGCCGCCGTAATAGAGCTTGCGGTAGTTCCCCTCTGTTATACCATGTCTTATGAGGCAGATCTCTGATCTCATTTTCTTTTCCTCCATAGGCGTATATTATATCATAATTCCTTGACACCTCAACTAGCTAATGGTAGAGTTTGTCTTGACTAAAAATGCAAAGGAGTTTATTTTTATGCGCAGCACGCTCGGCGCGAACATATGCATACTCATTACGGCGATGATCTGGGGTTCCGCATTCGTCACCCAAAAGATGGGCATGGATGCAATGGATCCTGTTTATTTTGTTGCCATGCGAATGTTCATTGGCTGCGCGATACTCATCGTCATAGCTGCGATCACCGACCGTATGGGCGTCATGAAGGACATGGAAGGTGAAGCCGCCGTAAATGATGAAGCCCAAAAGCGTGAGCGTTTCTGGACCGACGGGCGTAAGATGCTAGTGAAGGGCGGTATCGTGTGCGGCGTCGTGATCTGCACGGCTGCCAACTTCCAGCAGATCGGACTTGTTTCAGTGGACGCCGGCAAATCCGGGTTCCTTACGGCGATGTACATCATCCTCGTGCCTCTCATCGGCATCATGCTGCGAAAGCCGATCCACGGGAACCACATTTTCGCGGCGATCCTGGGGGTGATCGGACTGTATTTCCTCTGTATCAGAGGAGAGTTCACCATCATGCCGGGAGACCTGATGTGCCTTCTGGGTGCACTTTTCTGGGCATTCCACATCTTAGTCATAGACCACTTCGCACCTCTTCTGAACCCGATCAAGCTCAGCGCCGCTCAGTTCTTTGTGGCAGGAGTTATAAGCCTCGTGGTATCTGCCGTCATGGGAGAGAATATGGCGTTTTCCACGGCACTCGATGCGAAGTTCGCGCTCCTCTATACCGGCGTCATGTCATCTGCCGTTGGTTTTACGCTGCAGATCTTTGCACAGCGCCACGCGAATCCGACAGCGGCTTCCCTGCTGATGAGCCTGGAAGCATTCTTTGCAGCTGTGGCAGGCTTTCTCTTCCTCGGAGAAACCTTCACCCTCCGCGAAGGCTTCGGCGCATTCATCATGATGATCGCGGTCATCGAAGCCCAGTTCTCTTTCCGGGAACTCCTGTCCATGATCACAAAAAATTAAGACAACAAAACAGGCTGCCATGTACGGCAGCCCTTTTTTATTCTTCTGTTATCCCTATATTCACAGTCACGACTTCACCGCAATACTCCTTCGCAGAAGTTGCCAGATGCACAGGCTTCTTCGCGTGGAAAGTGATGGTCGTGCATACTTTGGCGCTTCCTTCATCGATCGGATCTCCGTCTTTCATGTCGCCGGCAAGACCCGATGGCACATCGAGAGCATATGCTCTATCCCGGTATCGGCTTATATACGCCGTCGCCGTGGATGCATTCGGCCTCAGATTTCCATGAAATCCCGTTCCATAGATGGCATCCACCACGATGTCCGGGCTGACTTCCGAATCCTTGAGAAGTGCCACAGCAACACCTGCGCCCTCCGTCATATCCACGATCTGCGCCGGCATCCCTTTGAGCAGCTCATAGTTCGTTATGGCATCCGTCGTCTGCGGCCGGCCATCCACCAGCACTACCGTGACGATCAGCCCGGTCTCACAGAGCTTTCTTGCCACCACGAATCCATCGCCGCCGTTGTTCCCTTTCCCGCAGAAAACGACGACTCGCTGTCCTGCCTTCGCCTGCGCTCTCTCCATGATCGTAGTGAACGCGCATGTCCCGGCATTCTCCATCATCTGATAGTACGAAAGCCCATTCTCGTCGCTCAGTTTCTCTAATTCCTTCATTCGCGCACAAGTTACGAAATATTCACCCATTCCTGTCTCCTATCAAAATACTGTCATGTCAAGCTTATCGTAGCCTTCAAGGAACCCCTTCATCCACGATGCGATCTTGTCGCTTCCGCCCTCTTCATCGGCCGCGATGTTCATCGGCAGGAGCGGATCATGGAGTGATTTGCGCAGCAGGCACCACCCTTCCGGGAAATTGATGCGCACGCCTTCGTAATTCGGTTCTTCCAAAGAAAGCGCAGGGTCTTTCTCTACCGCATCGGCGAGATCTCTGAGCACGATGTCTCCGTACTCCCCGAAGTCTTCTCCCTGGATCGGGATACGAATCTCTCTTTCTTCCAAAGGCTCCGCGAGGTCCTCGATCACGGTGTCTATCGTCATCCCCGCCAGTTTCAGTCTCGCCGCTTTGATCACGATCTTCGTGGCAAGATACGCACCATCATCGAGGAAATAGTTTTCTTTTAATGCCGCATGGCCTGATGTCTCAATGGCAAGCGGACAAAGGATCCCTTCTGCATTGAGATCCAAAGCTTTGTTGATCACGTTCTTATATCCTCTCTTGAATCTGAGGTGCTTCAGACCAAGATCCTTTTCGAGGAACTCTGTGAGCTGCCTGCTGGTGATGCTGTCCGTGACTACAGTGGATCCCGGATAATCGTCAGCGATGAGGGCAGCTGCCATGGCAACGATGCCGTTTCTTGCGATCTCTCTTCCCTTCGTATCTACTGCAGCGGATCGGTCGACGTCCGTATCAAAAATGATGCCCAGGTCTGCACTGCATTCTTTCACTCTGGATGAGATGGAAGCCATCGCTTCTTTGTTCTCCGGGTTCGGCACGTGGTTCGGGAAGGTGCCGTCCGGCTCCAGGAACTGGCTGCAGCTCACGTCCGCACCGAGAGGCCCCAGCACATCCTTTGCATAAAAACCGCCGCTGCCGTTTCCGGCGTCTACCACGATCTTCATCCCGGCGAGAGGGTCTTCTGCGATGCCGGTGCCATCGATGATGATCTGTCTCAGATGCGCACTGTAAAGCGTCATGATATCCATCTGCGCAGCCTGCACCTGCGGCACATCTGCGCCTTCCTCTGCCAGCTGCTGCGCCATCGTAAGTATATATTTGATGTCGTTTTTGTTCAGACCGCCTTCTGAAGTGAAGAACTTGAATCCGTTTCTGTTGAACGGCAGGTGGCTCGCCGTGATCATGACGGCTCCGTCACATTCCATATCGGCGAAGATCGTCGACATGAACATGGCCGGTGTCGATGCAAGGCCGCAGTCGTACACCTGGATGCCTTCATAGGCAAGACCTGCTGCAAGTCCATCTTTGAGAGAAGGTCCTGTCACGCGCGGGTCTCTTCCGATGGACACGGTGAGATCCTTCTCCTCTTTTGATTCTGCGCCGGCCAGCCACTTCGCGAAAGCCCGTCCGATATTGACAGCCTCGGCTGGAGAGAGATTCACCGCCTCTCCCGGCACACCATCCTTTGCAACTCCTCTTATATCACTTCCGTTCTGAAGTTTCTTGTAATCGATCATCGTCATTCTCCTTTTTGCCTGTCCCGCAACCCTTATAACATTATAACCCATAACTGCGGAACAAAATAGGGTGCGATTTCATTAAGTGATTCTCCCAAAAAGAAAAACGACCGCGCCTGATGACGCGGTCGCAATGATTTATATTAGTATCTGAAAATGGATCTCTCTGTGTAGAGAGGTGGAACAGGTCCTCTTGCTGGTTCTTCTTCAGAAGTTACTGCTGTCGCTGCTGCAACAGATGCTGCTGCCACTGCCGCTGCTGCTTCACCGGCAACTTCCTCTGCAGGGATGAATCCGAATGCACCTGCTTCTGCTTCCGGAGCAGGGTTCTTCAGTCCCTCAACGACCTCCAGCACTCTGCCGCATGCGAAGATGATGATGCCGTAGATCAGGTAGTTTACGGAGTTGGAAAGAACGTATGATACGGCTTCTCCGCCTAGCTCACCCATGCTCACGCCGTAGGATGCTGCATAGTTATGGAGATAAGCTATGCTTGAGATGAGCATGATCAAGAATACTATTCCCAGAAGGGCAGCTATGATGTACAGTGCCCATACGATTTTTGATTTTTTCATTGAATGATACCTCGCTTTATATTATTTATTGCACGCTTATTATGGTACCAAATTGTGTCAGTTTTGTGTAGATGTTATTTTAAATTTGTGAAAGATCTTCTCTGTCTGAGTTTGACCACGATGCTGAAAATCAGAAGGAGCACTCCGGCTATGCCGCATATGAGGGCACTTATGGTCGCGCCGTCTTTGATCAGCACATCGAGGAACTGACGAGCTGTTTCGTCAGATGTGCCGATACCTCTGTACGCCAGCCCGCCGTAGATCGCTCCGGCGGCGATCGTCGCAACTGCAGTCCATACGATGCCTTTCGCACGTCTTCCCGAAAGGAAGTAGAGTGCCGCTCCGATCCCGATGATCACGAGGAGCATGATCCCCTTTGACGCTGTCGACAGCAGCGGTGCGATAGCAGAAACGCTCTGGGCTGTCTGGGCCGCTTCTTCTGCCGTTCCTGTGGCCGCAGCCTGGTACATGGCCATCGTCTTATTCAAACTCTGGGTAAGATCCGGTGCCGTCTGCTCTGCGTATTCCATGAGAAGTTTGCGAAGATCAGGAGAGATGTTATACTTGCCTTCCGCATTGACCTGATCCACACCCTTATCGAACGCCCGCAGGAGTTCATCCGTTGCGATCTCTTCATACTCGCGCTGATAGATGATGCTTCGGATCCCTTCTGATACGTACTCCGTGAAGAAATCTGTCATGGCTTCCGTTGCCATGATCTCCTCCATCATCTCGCCGTAGAGACCTCCCATATTCACCGTCTGTGATCGGATGGAGTCCTCTGTGATCTCAGCAACGATCTGGGATTTCGTCAGGGCATCCCGCACGCTGCGAGGCCCGGAGCCGAAATCCAGTGCAAGCACGCCCATGAAAATGCATTCCGCGATAAGGAGCACGATCACCAGAAGACCCACCGTAAATTTTTTCATTGTATCCATGTCGATTCCTCGTTCGTCAAAACTTCTAAACCGTGAAGTTGTCGATCAGTCTCGTGCTTCCGAAATAGACCGCCAGCGCCACGAGATCTCCCGGGGAGACCTCCTTCACCGGGATGAGATCGATACCGTCGACGACCTGTATGTAATCGATCTTTGCCAGAGGCTCCGTCTGGATCATATCCGTCATGAACTTCTTGACTTCCTCCGCGTCCGTCATGCCGGACTCCAGCTTCTCCTTGGCAGCCTGCATCGTCTTGTAGAGAATGACCGCCGCAGCCCTCTCTTCCGGGCTCAGATAGGAGTTCCTGCTGGACTTTGCGAGACCGTCCGCCTCACGGATCGTCGGACAACCTACGACCTCGAGAGGGAAGTTCAGATCTCTTACCATCTTCTTTAAGATGGCCAGCTGCTGCGCATCCTTTTCGCCAAAAAACCCTTTGTCCGGCGTCACGATGTTGAACAGCTTCCCGACCACGGTGCAAACGCCCTTGAAGTGGGTCGGTCTTGAGGCACCGCAAAGCTGGTGGACCATATCCGTGGTGATCTGGATCTCTGCGCCGAAACCTGCCGGATACATTTCCTCGACTGCAGGGTAAAATACCATGTCGCATCCGTTCTGCTCCAGAAGTTCCACGTCTCTTTCAAAAGTGCGAGGGTACTTGTCCAGATCCTCTCCTGCCGCGAACTGCGTCGGATTGACGAAAACGGACGCAACGGTCCTGTCGCATTCCTTCACGGATTCTCTTACGAGAGAAATGTGCCCCTCATGAAGTGCTCCCATAGTCGGAACGAGTCCGATGGTAAGGCCTTCTTTGCGCCATGCCGCTACCTGCTGACGAACCTCTGTGATTGTCTCTGCAATGATCATCTCTGTCCTCCGTTACTTGATCTGTGCGATGATATCGTCATCGATCTTAAAAGTATGCTCTTCTGCAGGGAATGTACCTGCTTTCACTTCTTCATCGTATGCCTTGAATCCCTCGGTCACAGTTCTGTTACCGTCTGCGAATACCTTGACGAACTTCGGAACGAGGTCTGTGTACATGCCGGTCATATCCTGCCATACCAGGACCTGTCCGTCACAGTCTGCACCTGCTCCGATACCGATCGTCGGGATTTGAAGTTTCTCTGTGATGATTGCTGCCAGCTTCGCCGGGATGCATTCCAGAACGACCATGAATGCACCAGCTTCCTGGACTGCCAGCGCGTCATTTACGATCTGCTGCGCCTTTGCAAGGTCTTTGCCCTGCACCTTGAAGCCGCCGAACACGTTCGTTGACTGCGGCGTCATACCGATATGTGCGCATACAGGGATCCCTGCATCTGAGATCGCCCTTATCTGTTCACAAACAGCTGCTCCGCCCTCCAGTTTGACGGCATTGGCGCCGGTCTCCTTGATGAGCCTTCCTGCATTGACGACAGCATCATAAACGGATGTCTGATAGGACATGAACGGCATATCCATGACGACGAAAATCTCTTCGACGCCTCTGCAGACGGCCTTGCCGTGGTGGATCATATCTTCCATCGTCACAGCGAGGGTGTCTGGATAACCTAGCATCGTCATACCGAGGGAATCCCCTACAAGTATCATGTCTATGCCCGACTTATCCATGATCTTGGCAGTCGTGTAGTCATAGCATGTAAGCATGGAGATTTTCTGACCTTCATCCTTCATCTTGAGCAAACTGTTGATTGTTCTTTTCATTTTCTTATTTCCTTTCTTCAAGCGTTTGGTACATCCCCGTGTAATCTCTGTCCGGGTGACGTCTGTTTGCTATCTCCGCAAGCCGCAGACTGAGCAGCCTGTAGATCTCTTTTTCGCGCAAAGCGTCCTGCTCTTCGAGGCAGTGCATGTGCTTCGCTACTGTGCCGGTATCGTTTCTCTCGATGGGTCCCGTGAGAGCCGCTTCCGGTCCCACTTCCAAAACGTGATGGACGTTTCCCGTTATGAGGGATCTCATGGCATCCCGGGCTTCCTCTTGCGTGAACCCGCATCGTCCCATGAGGCTGAAGCTCATGTCGAGAAGGCTGCACACCAGGTTGCTGGAAACCGCAGCCGCACAGTGATACAAGGTCTTATCTGCAGGATCGATGACCTTGACTCTGTTGCCGAGTCCCTCGAGAAGCGCCTTCACTTCTTCGATCCTCTGCGGATCACCTTCTACCGTAAAAAAAACATCCGGCAGTTCTTTGTAAGTGTTGTATTTATCACTTACTGCGAACAGCGGATGGACTGAATATCCGAAAGCTCCCGTTTCCTCTATGCCCTCAAATGCTTCGGCCGAGGTCATGGCGCCACTACAATGACATATTATCTTATCCTCGATGTCCTGATCTCTGATGCCCTCCCAGGCAGTCTTGATCACGCCATCCGGAACAGTCAGAAACACCAGGTCACACTCCTTTATCAGCTCCTCTGCCGTATCAAAACTTGAAGTACCTGTAAAGTGTGCCGCTTCCTGCGACGTTTCATGAGGCAGACTGTAATAGCCCTTGACTGCGAGTCCGCCATCTGCAAAGTATCTGCCCAGTGAGCACCCAACCTTGCCTGCTCCTATGAATCCTATATTCATCCTATCCCCCCTGACATCATTATTTCAGGAGTGCGATCCTTCGTCTTGTTCCAGCAGGATATAAGCGGTGCATTGGCACTGATCAGATGAATATGTCCTTGTAACGGTGGTGTAGTTCCTTCTGATACCACCCATCCGAAAAGTATTATATCTCAAAGTATATCCAAAAAAAAAAAAAAAAAAA
>CAMNNV010000045.1 GCA_946546075.1 uncultured Bacillota bacterium
GGATTCCCGACTTCGATTTTTGGGGTGTAAATATACATTTTTTTTACATGGCGAAAAAATGTATAACCGGGTATGACCAGAATATACATTTTCGCCTATATATCAAAAAATGTATAATTTCGGTGTTCTCGAGGCTGCCCCGGCAACAAAGCCCGCCCCGGCAAAAAGCCCGCCCGGTCCGGTTGAGAAGTCCGACTGGCAACTAAGGTTGCGCAGCAATAACCAACCCACAACAACAAAAAATGACGCTTGGGCGTCAAACAAAAAAGGAGCCGCCTTGTAGGCAGCTCCTTTCAATACTGTTCTTAGTCTGGCAGCTTCTCCAGAAGTTTCTCTGCGATCTGTACTGCGTTTGTTGCTGCACCCTTACGGATGTTGTCAGCTACGCACCAGAGGTTGATGCCGTTCTCGACGGAGAAGTCTCTTCTGATTCTTCCAACGTATACAGGGTCTGTTCCTGCAGCATCGAGAGCCAGTGGATATACATTGTTCTGTACGTCATCCTGGACTACGAGGCCCGGAGTGTTCTTGAAGAGCTCGATGATGTCTTCCAGTTCAAATGGCTTCTTCAGCTCGATGTTGATGGATTCGCTGTGTCCGTAGAATACAGGAACTCTTGCTGTTGTTGCAGTTACCTTGATATCGTCGTCGTGAAGGATCTTGTGCGTCTCATTGATCATCTTCATTTCTTCCTTCGTGTATCCGTTTTCGAGGAATACGTCGATGTGAGGAAGGATGTTGTTAGCGATCGGATGAGCGTATGCTTCCAGCGGTGCATCGTTTCCTTCAAGTCCATTCTCCAAGTCGTGGATACCCTTGATGCCGGATCCTGCTACAGCCTGGTAAGTGGAGTACACAACTCTCTTGATGCCGTACTTGTCCTGGAGCGGCTTGAGAGGTACCATAGCCTGGATCGTTGAGCAGTTAGGGTTCGCGATGATGCCGTGGTTCCAGTCGATGTCTTCCGGGTTTACTTCCGGTACTACGAGTGGAACGTCATCATACATTCTCCACTGGCTGCTGTTATCTACTACTATGCATCCGTGCTCTGCTGCGATAGGTGCAAATTTAGCACTTGTGCCACCGCCTGCTGAGAAGAGCGCGATGTCGATCGGTTTATCGAAAGAATGCTCGGTAAGCTCTTCTACAACATAATCTTTGCCCTTAACTGTCAGTGTCTTGCCGGCGGATTTGGCTGATGCCATAAGGTACAGATTCTCATAAGGGAAATCTCTTTCTTCGAGAACCTTGAGGAATGTTGAACCAACAACTCCTGTTGCGCCAACGACTGCAATGTTAGGTTTTCTTTTCATTTGCTTACCTCCTGATTAAATTAACTTTAGAGTAAATTATAAACCTAGTTGCCGTTTTTTGTAAAGAGGACTTATATATTATTAATCAATAAATTACACATTTTTATACTACATATGGTATAATTCACTAAGTATGAAACCTATACGAAAGGGATATTCATGGCCAATCAGAGAAACAATAAAAATAAATCAAAAAGGTCAGCGAAAAACACGAGAAGCAGCTCAACAAGATCGAGAGCGAAGGCTGCAGTCGAGCCGGTGATCGACGAAGAACGTCTGGCGAGATCCCACAGGATCAGAGACGAGATCATAGCAGTCGTCATCATCGCTCTGGGCGTTTTTCTCATCGTGGCATTCCAGACAAATGCAGGTGGTGAATCAGGTAAGGTCCTCGGAGAAGTATTCAAGGGCATTTTCGGGTTCACTGCTTTTCTGTTGCCTTATTACTTCATACTCGGCGGCATACTCATCTTCGCCAAAAAGATGATACATATCGGGGTAAAGGCTGTCATTCTCTCGGTGATCATCTATCTCATGCTTGCCATCGTCAACGCCGGAAGGTTCATCGATGCAAAGAATATCGATCTGTCTCCGGATGCCATGGGTGTCTATTACAACAACGGTATGGCACTCGATGACGGGGGCGTTTTTGGCATGGTGGTCGGCGGTCTCATCGTGAAAGCCATCGGCATAGCAGGATTGTACATCCTCGCCATCGTGGTTCTTTTCATCTGTCTGCTCCTGGTTCTCGATACTCCTGTTTCACGTATGTTCGAGAACGCCAAAGTCAAGAAGGAACATATGGACGAGCAAAGAGCCGAGAGAAGGGCTGAGCGCGAGAGGATCAGAGAAGAGATGAGGCTCCAGGAAGAAGCCGAAAGAGAAGCTGCCATCGCCGCAGAGGAAGCGCGCCGCAGAAACGAAGAGAAGTATCGCCTCGCAAAGCTTGAGGATGGTCCGCAGTACGACTCCGGGTACGACAAGATGCCGGAGCCTGAACCGAAGAAAGAAAAGAAGCGCGGGCTTTTCGATATCATCAGCAAGGGTCCGGGAAGTGCAGAGGATACGCTTTCCGGTAAAGAAGGATACAACGTTCCAGACGATGACGAGCCGGATCACAAGCCGATCGATCCGGAGGATCCGTACGGACTGGGTGAAGACAGCTACTGGAACTCCGGTAACGATGAGGACATCGCCATCGATGATTCTCACAGCGGCAAGAACAAAAAAGACGATGAGCCTGTCATGACGAACAGCGAGGCTGCGAAGCAGAGGCTCAGCGATGATGAGATCAATACGTCCCAGATCGTAAACTACGAATTCCCGCAGATCTCCCTGCTGAAGGAGAACCGCAGGAAGGCGGTCAAGGGAGACAGCGGTGCAGAGCTCAGGCGCAAGGCTCAGAAGCTCGAAGATGTGCTGCACAGCTTCAATATCGATGCGGACGTCGTCAACGTGACCCAGGGTCCTACCGTTACAAGATATGAAGTGCACCCGAACAGCGGCGTCAAGGTCAAGGGCATCAAGAGCCTGGCAGACGACATCGCCCTGAACATGGAGGCCAAGAGCATACGTATCGAGGCACCGATCCCGGGCAAGCCAGCCGTAGGTATCGAGATCGAAAACGACAAGATCAACATGGTCACCATCAGAGAACTCATCGATTCCGAAGCCTTCAAGAACGCAGAGTCGAAGATCACATTCGTGGTGGGCAAAGACATCAGCGGCAACGATATCGTGGCCGACCTCAAGTCCATGCCGCACCTTCTCATAGCAGGTTCCACCGGCTCCGGTAAGAGTGTGTGCATCAACAGCATCATCACCAGTTTCCTTTATAAGGCACGTCCGGATGAGGTCAAGCTGGTCCTGGTAGACCCGAAGGTGGTCGAACTTGCCAACTATAACGGCATACCGCATCTTCTCATCCCTGTGGTCACAGACCCGGGCAAGGCTGCCGCAGCACTGAACTGGGCAGTAGCGGAGATGGATGAACGATACAGGAAATTCGCAGAAGAAGGAGCAAGAGAGCTTTCCAGCTTCAACGATCATATGAGAATGGAAGGAAGAGATGATGAAGTCATGCCGCAGGTGGTCATCATCATCGACGAGCTGGCTGATCTGATGATCACGGCACCTTCCCAGGTGGAGGATTCCATCTGCAGACTGGCCCAGAAGGCAAGAGCGGCCGGAATGCACCTGATCGTAGCGACACAGAGGCCTTCCGTAGACGTCATCACAGGTGTCATCAAGGCCAACATCCCTTCGAGGATCGCCTTCGCCGTATCATCCCAGGTGGACTCAAGAACCATCCTCGATATGGCAGGAGCAGAGAAACTCGTGGGCAAGGGCGACATGCTCTTCAACCCACTCGGCACCGGCAAACCTTTGCGTGTGCAGGGTACCTTCATCAGCGACCAGGAGGTCAACAAGGTCATCGACTTCGTCAAATCGCAGTCTGAGGAAGAACCGGAATATGCGGAGCACGTCATCGACAGGATCGAGAATGCCAATGCTCCCGCTGCAGCTGCCGATAATCCTCCGGAAGACGAACTGCTGCCGGATGCCATCGAGTACGTAGTGCAGGCACAGCAGGCTTCCATAAGCATGCTCCAGAGAAGGTTCCGGATAGGATATAACAGGGCGGCGCGCATCGTCGACATGATGGAAGAGCGTCAGATCGTAGGACCGCAGGACGGAAGCAGACCAAGGGCCGTCCTGATCACAGAAGAAGAACTGCAGGAGATGACTGGTGCAGCGGAGGATTTGATCTAGATGAAATTATATATAGAGACAATGGGATGCCCGAAGAATTTCAACGATTCGGAAGGCATAGCAGGTATATGGGAGAAGGCCGGCCTGGATCTTACAGATGATCCGTATGAGGCGGACGCTCTCATGGTGAACACCTGCGGATTCATAAATGACGCCAAGGTGGAGTCCATCGACAAGATCTTTGAACTGGCAAGGCTGGCAGAAGAGACGGCAGAGGGTGATGATAAGAAGCTGCTCATCGTTTCGGGCTGCCTCACTCAGAGATTCGGCGATGACCTCTATGAGGAGATCCCGGAGATCGACCTTATCATGGGCGTCAACGATTACGAGAAACTCCCGGACATCGTGAGATCTCACAAAAAAGGCGCGCGTCACAAAGTGATCAGCGGGGGACCTTGTGAGTTCACGGAGTTCACATCGAGAAAGTACGAGGACGATCCGTACACATCGACCATCCGGATCGCAGAGGGCTGCAACAACTGCTGCGCATACTGCGTCATCCCGCAGATCCGAGGGGGATACCGGAGCAGGCCGATGGAGCACATCCTGGAGGAAGCGCAGCACATGGCAAAGCTGGGGACGAAGGAACTCATCCTCATCGCCCAGGACGTCACCGAGTACGGCACAGACCTCTACGGGAAGATGATGCTCCCGGAACTTTTGCGGGAAATGTGCAAGGTGGATGGGATCCGCTGGATCCGTCTGATGTACTGCTACGAGGATAAGATCACGGATGAACTCATAGACGTGATGGCGACGGAACCGAAGATCTGCCATTACATCGACATTCCTTTGCAGCACGTGTCCGATCATGTGCTGGGGGAGATGAACCGCAGATCCACGAAGGCTTCCATTACGGATACGATCGGCAGGCTGAGAAGCCGCATCCCGGATATCCACATCAGGACGACGTTCATCACGGGATTCCCGGGTGAAACGGAGGAGGATTTCGACGAGCTCTATGATTTTGCAGAGGAGACGCGGTTCGAAAGGCTGGGCGTGTTCGCTTACTCGAGAGAGGAGGGGACGCCTGCCGGTGACAGAGAAGACCAGATCGATGAGGATGTGAAGCAGCAGAGGGCGGACTCCATCATGCGCATGCAGGTGGATATCTCTGCGGAGATCAACAGGGCCAAGATCGGCGGGCTGTTCGAAGTCATGGTGGACGGAAAGGACAGCGAGGGTGCGTATATCGGACGTACGATGTACGATGCGCCGGAGATCGATAATACAGTGATTTTTGAAGCGGATAGGGATCTGACACCGGGTGATATGGTGATGGTGCGGATCACGGACGCTTTTGATTATGACCTTACAGGAAAGGTGGAGGACTAAAATGAATTTACCTAACAAATTGACAATGGGAAGGATCTTCGCGATCCCGGTATTTATCGTCGTGTTCATCATGGGCTTCCGGGTCGCGGCGTGCATCATTTTCATCGCGGCATCCCTGACGGATATGCTGGACGGATACATCGCAAGGAAATACAATCTTGTGACGAATTTCGGTAAACTGATGGACCCGCTGGCGGACAAACTGCTGACCATGACGGCTTTCGTGCTTCTGGTAGCGTCTGGTGATGCGGCGGCGTGGATCGTAGTCGTGATCCTGGGAAGAGAGTTCATCATCACAGGTATGAGACAGGTTGCAGCAGCGCAGGGGATCGTCATTGCAGCTGGTGTTACCGGCAAGATCAAGACCATCACGCAGATGATCGCGATACCTCTTCTGCTTCTGGACAACTGGCCATGCAGCGTGCTCTGTCCGCAGGTGCCGCTGGATCAGATCTTCCTGTATCTGGCCCTTGCCATGACCGTAGTATCCGGCGTGGAATATATCGCAAAGAACAAGCAGCTTTTCGCACAGTAAGAGGCATTAGAGATGAAGACAGCGATTTTGACTGTCGGGACAGAGATCCTGTTCGGACAGATCGTCAATACGAATACCGTTTATCTGACCCGGGAACTCAACAACCTGGGTTTTGATGTGCTATACCATTATACGGTGGGGGACAATCCGGATAGAGTGACCGAAATGATGGAGATGGCTCTGAAGGACGTGGACGTGATCATCACGACGGGAGGCCTTGGACCTACGCAGGATGATCTTACAAAGGAAGTGGCGTGCCGCGTTTTCAAAGACGAGCTCATCATGAACGAGACGGCTCTGGAGGCCATGAAGGCGTATTTCACGAGGACCGGCAGGGTGATGCCGGAGAACAACGTGAAGCAGGCTCTCATGCCGTCGCGCTCTGTCGTCTTCCAAAACGATGCCGGTACGGCTCCCGGATTCGCGCTGGAGCACGACGGGAAGTACATCCTTTGCATGCCGGGGGTGCCTCGGGAGATGTACAGGATGTGGGAGATCAGCGCCCGTCCGTTCCTGGAGAGGATGAGCGACAGCGTGCTGAGCTATCGCATGCTGCGGTGCTTCGGCGTAGGAGAGTCTCACCTTGAGACCATGCTTCTGCCGCTGATCGACGGGCAGACGGATCCGACCATCGCGACTTACGCCAAGGAAGGGGAGTGCACCGTCCGAGTGGCATCGAAGCGGCCGACGAAGGCGGAAGCAGATGCGGCTGTGGACGAGATGGTGGCTAAAGTGGATGAGATCATCGGCGAGTACTGCTTCAGCCACGATAACGAAGATCTTGTGCAGGTGGTGGCCGATAAACTTCTGAGCAAGGGGCTGACCATCGCAAGCGCAGAGTCCTGCACCGGCGGACTGTTTGCGGCAGCACTGACAGATATACCGGGGATCTCCGCATCCTTCATGGCAGGTCTCGTGACCTATAGCAACGAAGCGAAAATGCGGGATCTGGGAGTATCCGCGGATACTTTGGAAAAGTACGGTGCGGTGAGTGAAGAGACGGCTCGCGAGATGGTAGAAGGCCTCTATGAGAGGACCGGGTGCGATGTCTGTATCTCTGTTACGGGGATCGCAGGGCCGGGAGGCGGCACACCGGAGAAACCGGTGGGACTCGTGTATATCGGGTTCAAGTACGGAGATAAATGTTTTGTTACGAAGAAACTTGCCAGCGGGGCGTCTCGTAAGTGGACGAGAAACCACACGCTGCTGAGCATGCTGGATATCGTGAGAAGAAATATTTGATAAAGGGGCGCAGAAAGCGCCTCTATTGATACGGAGTGAAACGATGTTTAATTTCAAACTGTTCTGGAATATAGCGAAACGCTGTAACGCGGATAAATACCTTCTGATCTTCACGGGCTGCCTGCTTTTGGGCACGTTCCTGGTGATGACTTCCGAGCCGGGGATCCACAATTACTGGGATGCCTTCTGGTACACCTTCACATCCTGCGCATCCATCGGATTCGGTGATTACGTTGCCGTGACTGTTGTGGGCAGGATCGTGACCATCGTGCTCACGATCTATGAAGTCTTCCTGGTGGCTATGATCGCAGGGCTCGTTGTGGCTCACTATATCGAGGTGGTAAACAGGCTGGAGCACCATACAGCGACAATGTTCCTGGATAAGCTGGAGCACCTCACAGAGCTGGATGAAGAAGAACTGTATGAACTTCAGGAAAGAGCAAAGGAGATCGTGCTGTAACGATCTCCCTTCGTTTTCTGTTTATAGGACGTCCTGGATGACGATATCCGTCTCGGCACCGAACTGCTCTTTGAACTTGCTCAGCATGGCGAAATGCGGTGTTTTGCAGTGGGCGCTCTGATGCTCCCTCGATTCCCATGCTTCCCAGAGGAACAGCTTGTTGTCCTCCTCAGCAGGGTAGAAGTAGTCATATCTTATGCATCCCTCTTCCTCGTAGCAGAGGGCGCGGATGCCGTTTTCGCGGATGGCTCCATAAAAACCATCCCTCGATTCCTTGTCTTTAAATGTATACGTCACGCAGAAATTAGTCATTTTTCCCTCCATTTCTCTGGCTGCGGCGCCAGGCCATCATTGAGATAAACGTCCATATTATTACTGACGCCAGATCCGATGTGATACCGGCGTGATCTTTTGATGGAAGCACTTCCACCAGATCCATACCGATCAGATCCAGTTCCCTGAGTCCGTAGATCAGCTCGAGGATATCGCTGCTGTGGAGGCGCCGTCTATGGGCACGCCGAGGATCGCAAAATCGATTCCCTCCGGCATCTCGTCGAGCCACGGAAGGCGCATGAAAGTGCGAGGCCCTTCAAAGCGCGGAAGTCTTCTGTTATGATATGGTCTGAATTCCAAAATGATGTCCTTTCTCAGTCGCATGCAAAGTGTGTCAGGTTTGTTCTCATACCGATATTTTATTGTGA
>CAMNNV010000046.1 GCA_946546075.1 uncultured Bacillota bacterium
TCATCAGCGTCTTCCCAGGCCTTCGTCACTGTGACGCTTGTCGTATCAGGTGTGTATGAATTCTTGATCGTGAAGCCGTTCTCAGCATCACCCTCTACGGTCACTGTGTATTCAGCTCCGTTCATCGTGATCTTGCCGTCGGCCACGTCCTTCTCTTCTACAGTGTATTCGATCGCTTCACCGTCTTTGTATGCCGGCAGATTTTCCCACTTCACCGTCAGGTCATTGCCCGTAGCGGTCTTCGAGATGTTCTTCTCTTGTCCTTCTACAGCTTCTCCATCGGCCTTCAGTACGAATGTGACATCGTCGCGCTTGCCGTCCTGGTTATTGTTGTCGTCCCAGACCTTTGTCGCTTCAACGTCGACTGTATTCGGTGGGTTTGGAACTGTCAGGGTCATTGTGCCTTCATCGAACAGGGCCTTTGTTTCATCGTCAAAGAACAGGTCATAGAACCACTGCCATACTGTCTTGTCTTCTTTAAGTTTTATCTCCTTAAGTTCTTTATCTACGTTTATCGTATAGCTTGGCAAAGAGGCAGTTGAGTAACCTGTCGGCGGTGTAGTTTCTGCCAAAGAATACTCGCCATCTACCGCAAATGGAATAGTAACTGTTCCAACTTTTCCCTCTTCAGAGCTTGTGGTGTACGTCGCCGTTGTTCCATCCGGCTTTGTCAAAGTAAATACTGCGCCAGCAAGGCCTGCATTTGTGTCCGTATTTGCATCTACCTTCTTAATAGTAAGTTCTATAGGGGTAAGCACATCTTCGGACAGATACTCATTCGTATATGCTACTTCCGCAGTTTCATTTTTGACTATAGTTCCGGCATATCCGGTTTGACCCACAGATGTCTCATATCCATCCGCAGTAGCCTCAATGATTTCGTAATAAGCGCCTTCTGGCAGCTTTTCGAATTTTGCAGTTTGTCCATCCTTAAGAGTGAATGTTCCACCTACCTCAACGGTTCCTGTAACATCATCTTTGCCCGCTTCAACTATTGTATATTTATATGTACGGTCATTGAGGAGTGTTCCACCTTGTTTGTCATACAGGTTGAATGTAAATGTGAATTCCTGCTTTTTAGCCTCTGTTGCCTTTGCGGCATCTTCACATGTTACAGTCTTCGAAACATCAAGGTTTCCATATGTATATTTATTAGTAAGAGTTACTTGTGAAGCAGCATTTCCTTCAACAGGATAGTATGTCTCACCATTAATTTCCTTTGCAGCATCACTGGCGTAGTCTTCATAACCAGAAGCTGAACCACGTGAAATCTGATAGCTTGTAGATGCGAGTTCATACCCTGTTGAATCTGCTTCTTCAACACGATAATAAGCATCCAGATCTACGTTAACAATTCTAATAACATCTCCTACATAGAGCGTCTCATCGAAGGATGTTCCAGTCTTGTAAATGTGACCAGAACGCCCGCCAGGTGGAGTGGTAGATGTATCTGATGCATTGTAATTTGGATTGTTTGGTCCGTAGTAGATACGATAGTCGATCGTGTACTCAGTGCCATCAGAAGTCTTCTGTGTTGGCAGGGCGTCACCGTTCTCGTCGCAGACATAGACCGTTACGTTGAACGGGTCGGTGCTGTCAATATTATTTCCTTCCTCATCTACAACCTTCTTCTGGACATTTATACCAGGTTTCAGTGTGTTTGTTGCAGAAAGAGTATCTGTAAGCTTTTTAACGTCTTTTATAGTTCCATCATCGTTGAAGATGACATCAACAACGTTGAGTGTCCCATCGCTGTTCTCACCCATAATCATAGGATGATGGTGGTATGATGTCAGTTCGAAGTGAACATCTGAGCTGTCTTCTTCAAAGACATAGTCATGACCCGGTTCGATTATCGCATATGTCACGCCGTCCCATTCTACCTGTGTAGCTTGAGGGTCATATGCAGGGCTATCTTCTGTTACCATAAGACCAGGAGCAATGGAAATGTAATCAGACTTCTCCCAGTTCTCTGATTTCTGAAGAGTGACGCCCATCGGGTTACCAGCCTCATCGACATAGTAGTAATTGCCATCCATCTTGAGATAGAGTGTTACAGAATCCCCTACATCTTCACGCTGTGAAGGATCAAGGGTATCATCCCAAAGCTTAAGTGCATTCAGTTTTTCTGATGCGAGCTGAACAGGATCTGGGTTATCGATTTCGGATTTCTTTTCTCCTGACTCTACACGTGTTCCAGGAATAGGATTGCCCTGTTCGTCTAGTTCCTCAGTATATGTTTTATATGTGACTGACGGGTAGTCTGTATTTGTCTTAAGTTTGTACTGACCTCCAACGTTCTTGATTTGAGACTTCTGATCGTCGGTCAAACTGTCATAAGAAATAACGCCATTGTTAAGGTCAGCAACAAGGTCGAGCGAGTCCTGATCAGGCCATACGACAAATGTCACCGTGTAGGTAACTCCATCTTCAAGGTCGAAGTTTTCACCAAGCTCCCAATTAATTGTGCCATCATCTCCAACAGTTGCATCAGGTGCCTCTGCCCACTCGTCACCGTAATTTCCATTTGCAGGATTTACTTGATTGGCCGGCCCTTTATAATACTTCAAACCTGTAATTTCACCAGTCGTTGAAGCCTTCACGCTAGAATGAGTCATGGAAGTAATCCCATCATGGACTCCCGTATCCGTGTAACCAACACTGTTTGTGATCTTATCAGCAATCTGCTTCAATGCATTGATAAGGTCATCTGTACTCTTTGCATTAAAGACATTATCGCCATGACCTTGATCGCCTGTGTTGTAATTACCTGTTCCCGTATAAGCATACCCAACAAGGCTCTGAACGCACTGATAATAGTTCTGGTTGCCCCAAGTGAAAACGCCGTAGAATTCTGCCTTGTCAGTATTTACGAGGGTACGCGCATCGTCTTTTGCAGCATTGAATTCCTGCGAAACATTGTTGTTTACAGTATAGCTATTATGATGTGTCGTAGGCTCGCCATCTGTCAGAAAGACTACGTAAGTTTTTTCATTACTTTTCTCATCTGCTGAAAGAGTATTATAGATATTATGAGCTTCCATCAGACCCTCTTCCCAGTTGGTACCAGATGTAGGGCTCAATCCACTGATGACATTCTTTACTGCAGCAGCATTCGTAGTACTAGTTGAAGTAAAATCAAGATCTGTTTTACCATGTCCACCGAAATCTGCGATAGCAATCTCGATAATATCCGGATTCATCGTGGTGTTCTGTGCAAGAAGGCTGTCTACAATGCCGCCGTTATCAGTTAGCGCATGATACTCTGCCCAAAAACGAGAACGGGAATAGAACGGGCCATTAAAAACCTGAGCATTATTACTATTTTCAAGACGCCATTGTCCGTTTCTGTAATATACCTGGCGGTAAGTGCCGTTATCCAGACGATAATACGTCGCAGTCACACCTCCAGTAGCTGGGTTACCTGGGTTCCCAGGCACCGCATAGTAGACATGCGGATCTCCCGCTCCTCCTGATGCGGCATCATTATTCATCGAACTTGATGTGTCAAGAACAAGAATAATATTTGCCTTATTCACATTTTCGACGGTAGACGTATCCGTCTCACCTGTCACACTAAGCGACAGAGTGTATGTACCGTCTCCATTGTCAGAAAGGTTCTTCTGGAATGCCGGTGCATCTGTCTGTGCATCCGCTGCCGCGTATGCGGTGTCTACTAGAGACAGTCCAGGAACCATCGTGCAAACCATCATGAATGAGAACATGAGGCACGCAACTAATTTCCCTACCCGTTTCATTACTTCCATTACTACTTCTCCTATACTTTAAGTCTCTTATATATATCGCAGGATTTCCCCACGTAATAAAAGGGGGATATAATCCAAGTTAGATTATACCCTCTAATCGACATGAATTTTTTGATTTGGCACGAACGTCAACTATCTGTCACGAAAGCAGAATATATATTTAAACAGTTTTTCGTATATATATACTAATTTCGTAGAGCTCTCAGATTTGCTATCGGACCTCTTTTAACTGATGTTCTCTCCATATATCGATAAGATCGCTTCGGCCTCTGTGACGGACCGGAAGCAGTGTGCCGTCTACCATGGTGCAGACACCTTCTTCGATGCTTTGGATGTGATCCATATTGACGAGGACACCTTTGTTGATCTGGAGGAACCGTCCCTCCTGCTCCAGCTGTGCGAGCAGATCCCGGAACGTCATGCGGATACGCAGGGGTGCGCTGCCCAGGATACGAAGATTCAAATAGTGCCCGTCTGTATACACACAGATGAGTCTGTGGTGTGGTACTGCAAGTTCTTTCTGCCCCTTGAGGATGGTCAGGCTCTTTGCCTGCGGCAGCACTTTGATCACATCCCCCATGACGGTCCCGATCTGGCCCTCAATCTCCTCCTTGAGGATGTAGGAAAATGCATGTACTTCAAAGGCTTTCGCCATATGCTCCGCACTGCTCGTGAGGAAGATGATGATGCAATGAGGATCCTTCTGCCGGAGCATCCGGGCCGCTTCCATTCCTGTCATTTCCTGTCCATCAAAACAGATGTCCATGAAAACGACATCATAGTCAGTGTCCGCTATGGCACCCAAAAAAGCCTGCGGATCTTCATGGTAGTCACAGTTGATAAGGACGTTATTCTTTTCGCCATACTCCCCTAGCAAAGCTCCTACCCGCTGCAAGATTTCTTTGCTGCCATCGACACATGCTATTCTCATCGTGCTTCCTCATCAAAGGTCAACTAATAGTTTACCAATTTAGAATAATTATACCTCATCTTCAGTATAAATAAACTACTAAACTAGTATAATATTCAAATGACTACCGTCGAATAATAAGTCTATTCATTGTTGATAACGATGAAGCCTTAGGGATGCGGATCCCGCCCGATTGGAGATGACCGCAGAGAACTTTGGGCGCTCCCCTTGGTGCCGGAGCACGAAAAAACGCCGCTGCATTTAAGCAGCGGCGTTCATTACCGGTAAATCTAATCTTCAAATTCTTCTGTCTGCTCGATGTACTGAGCCAGCTTCGCTCTGATCTTCTCGTAGTGTCCGATGATGTCGCTGATCGGCATATCGTGATTGAGAGAATCGATGATGCGGGCGATATACTTCGAAACATCGCATCCCACGTACCACGGCTTCTTGAAGAGCTCCGGCATCTGATAGATCGCGTTGGTGGTGATGACCCTGTAGATCAGGCCATCCTCGTACGCCTTGTCGAAGACCCCAAGACCCTTTGTGAAAATGCCGAAGGTAGCGATACAGAATATTCTGTTGGCCTCTCTTGACTTGAGCTCCTTCGCGATATCGATGACGCTCTCTCCGGATGCGATCATATCGTCGATAATGATCACGTCTTTGCCTTTGACGTCGTCACCCAGGAATTCGTGAGCAACGATCGGGTTACGGCCGTCCACGATCTGTGAATAGTCTCTTCTCTTGTAGAACATGCCGACATCGATCTCCAGCGTGCTGGCGAAGTAGATGGCGCGGTGCATTGCCCCTTCGTCCGGGCTGATCACCATGAGATGTTTCGCATCGATCTCCAGGTCCGGTGTGGACTCGAGGAGAGCTTTCGTTGTCTGATAGGTCGGCATGATGTTATCGAAGCCAACGATAGGAATCGCATTCTGGATGCGTGGGTCGTGTGCATCGAATGTGATGATGTCATCCACGCCCATCGCCATGAGTTCCTGGAGTGCTACGGCACAGTCCAGTGATTCTCTGCCGCTTCTTCTGTGCTGTCTGCTCTCATAGAGGAACGGCATGACCACCGTGATCCTCGATGCTTTGCCGGCTGCAGCCATGATAAGCCTCTTGATATCTGCGTAGATGTCATCCGGGGACATCCTGTTTTTGTAACCGCAGATGTCGTACTCCAGACTATAGTTCATAACGTCTGCGATGATGTAAAGATCGACGCCTCTCACGGATTCCTCGATCATTGCTTTCGCTTCGCCGGATCCGAATCTCGGGCATTTGCTCTTGATGATAAAGGTTTCCCTGGTGTTCGACGGGCCTCTCCAACCTTTAATGAACCCGTCGATCTTTTCGCCCATCTCCACACAGCTCGGATGGACGATGATCCCCAGTGGGCCCGCTTCAGCGCGCGTATACTTCTTCAATGATGTCTCCATTCTTATACAACCTCCCGTAGTGCCTTGCGTTAAGCGATACATTGTCATTTTATTGTGTTTGCGGTCCAAAGTAAAGGAATACATTTCCTATTTTTCAGTATTTTAGGCGATTTCATCGGGATTTCTTGAAATGTATTGTATACCGCACACAAAACCGGTAGGATCCCGCGGGAATTTTGACATTGCAAGCCTCCGGCCGTTATCTTACAATTAATATATGACGAAAGGATGACAGATATGGATTACAAAGAAAGATACGATATATGGCTCGAGAAACTGGACGTGGATGATCCTCTCCGGACAGAACTTCTGGCCATGGATGAGACAGAAATCGAAGAGAGTTTCTTCAAGGAACTCGGTTTCGGAACAGCCGGCCTTCGTGGCAAACTTGGCCCCGGAAGTGCCCGGATGAACGTGCTTACCGTGGGCAAGGCGACCCAGGGCATCGCAGACTACATCTGTTCCAAGGGACAGGAGGCGAAAGACAAAGGCGTCGTGATCGCCCACGATCCGCGGTATTTCTCAAAGGAATTCGCACAGCTTGCGGCTTGCATTTTCGCGGCGGCAGGGATCAAGGTCTACACCTTCCCTGACCTGAGACCGACTCCGCAGCTGGCCTACACCGTCCGCAAAGTCGGTGCCACGGCAGGTGTCAACATCACGGCCTCTCACAATCCGAAAGAGTACAACGGCTACAAAGTCTACTGGGACGACGGCTGCCAGGTGTCCTCTGAAGTGGCCGCCGAGATGACCGAAAAGATCAATGCTGTCGATATGTGGACAGGAGTTGTGACGGCGGATTTTGATGAGTCCGTTGCGTCCGGCCTGATCACGATCCTGGGGCCTGAATACGACAGGGATTATCTCGACAAAGTGGAGAGCCTCGCCATCCACGACGGCGACGAGCTGGATCTTAGTATACCCCTCGTCTACACACCGCTGAACGGCTGCGGCAACACGCCGTTCGCCCAGATGCTGGAGGACAGAGGATTCACAAACTGGCTCATCGTGCCGGAGCAGCAGCTGCCGGACCCTGCGTTCACGACAGTAGGATACCCGAACCCCGAAGACCCGAAAGCCTTCGCACTCAGCGAGAAATACGGGAAAGAAACAGGCGCGGAACTTTTGCTTGCTACGGACCCTGACGCGGACCGGTTCGCCATCGAGATCCGGGATGCCGACGGTGGCTACGTGCCGCTCAACGGCAACCAGACGGGATACCTTCTCGTGAATTACATACTGGAGGGCCGCAAAGAAGCGGGGACTCTGCCGACCAAAGGCGCCATCGTGAAATCCATCGTGACTTCCAGCCTTTCGCAGATCATGGCTGAGGCTTACGGCGTTACGATGTTCGAGACGCTGACGGGCTTCAAAAACATCTGCGGCAAGATCCCGTATCTCCACGAGCACGGCTACACCTACCTGTTCGGATACGAGGAGTCCATCGGATACGCCGCCTGCGAGGACATCCGGGACAAAGACGGGATATCCGCCGGGATGCTGGTGGCCGAGGCCGCGGCCTACTACCGCAAGCAGGGCAAGAGCCTCTGGGATGTGCTGCAGGGTATCTATAAAAAGTACGGCTATTTCGCAGAGAACGGCACGAATCTGATCCTGGAGGGCGTCTCCGGGCTGGAGCGCATCGGACGGATGATGGTATGGTTCCGGGATCATATTCCTACCACTGTCGCAGGCGCAAAGGTGGTGCGGGTGATCGACTATCTGAACGGGTACGAAGATCTGCCGCCGCACAACGCACTCCGTCTTTTCCTCGATAACGGCAGCTGGCTGGCCGTACGTCCGAGCGGGACAGAGCCAAAGATCAAGTTCTATTTCTACTCCTGCCAGGATTCGGCCGAGAAAGCCGAGGCTGTGAATAACGCCATCCGCGACGAGATCGTAGGACTCGTGGAGACCGTTGAATAAATCAGTGTATGTTAAAGGGGCGCCAAATGGTGCCCCCTTTTTATACTATTCGATCTCATCATCCGCCATCTTTTTCGCGTGCTCCCGCAAGGCCTGAAGCTGCCTGCGCCTCATGGCCGGATTCGTTGCCATGAGTATAACTGCCTTCTTGGTCTTCACGGGACTTCCGCCGGATCGATTCGCCGTCCCGGTGTTTCCGGCGCCCTCGTTCCTCCCCATGCTCCTGGTCTTCCCGGTGTTTCCGGCTCCCGTGCTCCCGTTCTTCGCAGGGTCAGCCGCCTTCTTTCGACGCACCACCTT
>CAMNNV010000047.1 GCA_946546075.1 uncultured Bacillota bacterium
GATATGAATATAGATGTACTGACACTTTTTCCGGAGATGTTCGCCCCTGTCGTGGGCGGGAGCATCCTGGGACGAGCAGCAGAAAACGGCATACTGAATGTCCGCACCACGGATATCCGGGATTTTACTTTGGATAAGCACAACAGGGCGGACGACTATCCCTTCGGGGGCGGCGGCGGCATGGTGATGATGGCGCAGCCTATTTTTGATGCCATGCGAAGCGTGGGCGCAGAGTCAAAAAAGGTGATCTACATGTCTCCGAGGGGTCGCATACTCGATGAGGAGAAGATCCGGGAACTTTCGGAGGAAGAAGAGCTGGTGATCCTTTGCGGGCACTACGAGGGCGTGGACCAGCGGGCACTGGACTACTGGGGCGCAGAGGAGATCTCCATCGGCGATTATATCCTGACGGGAGGAGAACTTCCTGCCATGGTGCTCATCGACTCCGTGGCGAGACTGCTTCCGAATGTTTTGGGAAACGAGAAGTCGGCTCTGGATGAGTCCATATACTCGGGACTTCTGGAGCACCCGCAGTACACGAAGCCAAGGCAGTACGAAGGCCTTGAGGTGCCGGAGGTGCTGGTGAGCGGCAACCACAAGCTCATAGACGAGTGGAAATTCCGAAAGGCACTGGAGCTCACAAAGGAGAGACGGCCGGATCTTTTGGAGGCGTATCTTGCTAGGGAGCACGATTTTTCGAAGGCGTACCGGAAGATCATCGATGAAGTTCTAAGCAGCGAAACTGATAAAACAGACTTGTAATAATTGCAAGGAACATCCAATTGTTGTAAAATGTATCCATGAAAAAGAGAATGACTGCCGGAACAAAAAAGGCAATACTGATATATATAGTGATATTACTTTCTCTATACGTTATCGTTCAGGTGCTTCCGAAGGTGACCGACATTTTTGAAACGACACAGGTCCTGGAGGTCGGCGACCTGGCTTTGACATGTGAGACAACGGGTTATCTCATCAAAGATGAATATATCTGCATCTCAGATGAAGCGGGAGAGATCAAGTACAAGGACGAAGTCGGCACTGTAGTCAAGAAGGGCCACAAGGTCTGCAAGGTCAAAAGCGACAGCAGCAAGGATGACCAGAGCAACAGGTTCAGCACATATACTGACAGGCTCGGCGACTTCAAGAAGGTGACGAAGAGTTACAAGGCTCCGATCAGCGGAGTTTTCAGTCTGTCTATGGATGGATATGAAGGCGTATTCACCAAAGAGAAGATGACGAAGCTCGATAAGACTGTGGTAGAAGGTTACAGTTACAAGAGTGTCAACCTCGAGAGATCCTCTATAAGCCGAGGAGAGCCGGTCTACAAGATATCGGGTGATGACGAGTGGTTCGTCCTCTGCTGGATGGACAAGGCAGATGCAAGTCATTACACGGTCGGCGACAGGGTGACGCTGGAGCTTCCCGCAGGGGATGTGAAGGCAAATGTATACTATGTCAAGGAAGAGGATACGTACGCCAGAGTCATTTTCCGACTCGATGTATATTATGAGGAGTTCACCGACACGAGAGACGTCAAGATGACGGTGATCGCCAGAGCAGATGAAGGACTGATCTGCTCGAACGACTGCATCATCGAGAAAGACGGCGTCAAAGGCGTATACGTCGTGAACAAGAACGGCATCAACAAGTTCACGCCGATAAGCGTGATCTCGACAGACGGGATCAACTCCGTGCTGAAGGCTACGACGTATTACGACGAAGAAGGAAATCAGGTAAATACCGTGGACGTTTATGACAAGGTGCTCAAGCACCCTGAGAGCGCCCTCAGAAAAGATAAAGAAGAGGAGCCTGCACAGGAAACGACGAAGCAGACGAAGCCGACCAAGGCTGAGACAGAGGCTACACAGCAGGCTACCGATGCATCTGCGGTAACAGAGCCATCGGAAACAACAAACTCTGATAAGGAGGGTAACTAACTTGGAAGACATAGGCAGGAATCTAGAAACAGTAAGAGAGCAGATCGCGCAGGCAGCAGAAGGCTGCGGCAGGAAGGCGGAAGACATCACCCTTTGCGCGGTAAGTAAGACAAGGACTCCGGAGGAAATCAACGTAGCGATCGATCATGGAGTCACAGATATAGGCGAAAACAAGGTCCAGGAGATCATGGACAAGTTTGACAGTGTGAAGCCTGTCAGATGGCACATGATCGGACATCTGCAGACGAACAAGGTCAAATATATCATCGATAAGGTGGATATGATCCATTCCGTGGATTCCCTGAAGCTCGCCAAGGAGATCAACAAGAGGGCAGCTGCGAAGGATCTTACGATGGACATCCTGCTCCAGGTCAATTCCGCACAGGAAGAGAGCAAGTTCGGCATCAGCCTCGAAGAGACAGAAGGCCTCATCAATGATATTTTGGAGCAGTGTGAGAATGTCAGGATCAGAGGGCTCATGTGCGTGGCCCCTAAGGCAGACGATCCGGAGGACATCAAGATCTATTTCACAGAGGTCAAAGAGCAGTTTGACCAGTTCGGCAAGATCGAACACCCGAGACTCGACTTCCAGTACCTTTCCATGGGGATGTCCCACGATTTCCCTGTAGCGATCGAAGCAGGTTCCAATCTGGTCAGAGTGGGAAGCGCGATTTTCGGAGAAAGAGACTACAGCAAGCAGACCGGTAACAGGTAAGTATAGTGGATGTATTTTAGTAACAGGAGGAACGAAATGGGAGTATTCAGCAAATTCAAGGATTTAGTAGGTATTGAAGACGAATACGAAGATGATGAATATGATGTGATCGAAGAAGATTACAGACCAAATTATTACGAAAGAAGAGAAGCCGAGAAGGCAAAGGCTGCTAAGAGAGAATACGGCAGCAATGTGGTACCAATGAACAATCCAACAGTAAAAGCACTGACTACAGCTCTCAAGCTGGTGGTCATCGAACCAAAGGGATTCGACGAATGCCCGAAACTCGTCGACAGTCTTAAGGCAAGAAAGCCGATCATCGTCAACCTTGAGAAGCTCGAAAGCGACACAGGCAGGAAAATCTTTGACTTCCTGGGCGGCGCAACGTATGCTCTCAACGGTAACGTCCAGAAAGTAGCAAATAACATTTTTGTATTTGCTCCGGAGAATGTAGATATCGCTGCGGATGGTGAGAACAAACCTTACTTCGGTAAAGACAGCGGAGAATTCAATCCTTGGAAGTAGGAGGCACATCAAATGATAAGACCTATCGATATCCAGGAAAAGCAGTTCGCGAAGGGTGTCAGAGGATACCGCGAAGATGAAGTGGACAAGTTTCTGGATGAGATCATGATGGACTACGAAAGAGTCCTGGAGGAGCTTCGTCAGACAAAGGAAGAAAACAGCCGTCTCGTGGAAGAGCTGGAGAGATACAGAGGTTCCGAGACCACGGTCCTGGAGACTCTGGAGACAGCCAAGACGCTCATGGCTGACATATCGGCCAGTGCAGACAAGAGGGCTGATATCCTTCTGAAGAATGCTGAGCTCGATGCGCAGCTCATCACGAAGGAAGCTCAGGAGACTGCTGACAGGCTCAATGAGGCCAGTCAGACTCTCAAGAACAGATTCATCGATTTCAGGACGAGATATAAGAAACTGCTCCAGTCAGAACTCCAGCGTTTCGAATCGCTGAGCGGGGATATATTCCCGGAACTGGGAGTGGATGATTTTGATGATCTCCCTGATGGAGATGAACTCATCGTCGAACCTGCTGCTCCTGTAGCAAAGAAATCACCGCAGCCAACGCGAGGCACATTTGATTTTGCCAAGAATGGCGATGCCAGATTGATGCAGCAGACAAAGAATATCAAATTATAAGGAGGCGGGGCATACCCGCCCCATTTCATATGGCGTATTTTATCCTTTTAATAGGCATACTGGTTCTGGACAGGGTGGTGAAGTTCGCCGTCTCATCGGGGATGAGCCCCGGGCAGAGCATACCTGTCATCGAGAACATTTTTCATATCACATATATCCGGAACACCGGCGCTGCTTTCAGCATGCTCCAGGGACAGAGCCTGATCCTCATAGGCTTCCCGCTGGCGGTGATGTGCGTAGGGCTTGTTTTGCTTGTGATCAAGAGGAAGACGTGGCATCCGGTGCTCAATACTGCCGTGGTCATGATCTGTGCAGGCGGCATTGGAAATCTCATCGACCGGCTGCTGTCGGGCTACGTGGTGGACATGTTCGATTTTCGCGTGTTCCCGGTGTTCAACGTGGCGGATATCTTCGTATGCGTGGGATGCGGACTTGTTATACTTTACGTCCTTGTGATCGATGGGAAGAAGGACAGAAACGATAGATAATATGAACGAGACAGACGAAAAGATCATCATAAATATAGACGAGACGGCAGCAGGCAAACGGCTTGATGCGGCCCTCGCCGCCATGCTCCCGGATCTGAGCAGGAGTTTCCTCCAAAAACTCATCGAGCAGGGAGACGTACTGGCAGAGGGAAAGCCGTGCACGAAGAAGCAAAAGGCGGAGGCGGGCATGCAGATCGAGATCTCTCTTCCGGAACCGGAGACTCTCGATGTGACGCCGGAAGACATTCCTTTGGATATCGTGTACGAAGACGAGGACCTGCTGGTGGTGAACAAACCTGCCGGCATGGTGGTGCACCCGGCGCCGGGAAACTACAGCGGCACTCTGGTGAACGCTCTGATGTATCACTGCGGGCAGGAACTTTCTGCGATCAACGGGGTCATTCGTCCCGGCATCGTCCACAGGATCGATAAGGATACCAGCGGTCTACTCATGGTGGCCAAGTCCGACAGGGCACACACCGGGCTCAGCGAGCAGCTGAAGGTCCACAGCCTCACGAGAAAGTACGTTGCCATCGTCTACAACAACATCAAAGAAGACTCGGGGACGGTGGATGCTCCCATTGGAAGAGACCCGTCCAACAGGCTGAAGAATACAGTGATCTATCAGAACTCCCGCGAAGCAGTGACCCATTACAATGTCCTGGAGAGATTCGGGGATTTCACGTTGATAGAAGCTGTGCTGGAGACGGGAAGGACGCACCAGATCAGGGTGCACATGACCTACATCAAGCACCCGCTCCTGGGAGATGAGCTATATGGACCTGCCAAGAACAAGCTGGGCGCCAAGAGGCAGATGCTCCACGCGAAAGTCCTGGGGTTCGTCCATCCGGTGACCGGTGAATATCTGGAATTTGAAGCGGAGCCTCCGGAGGACTTCATGAAGGTGCTGACAAAACTGAGGGAGAGAAAGAAGTAATGACAAAGAGAACGTTTGGACCGGGAACGATGCTCAATCCCGTTCCCGTGGTGATGGTATCCTGCGGGGATATGGACAAGCCGAATATCATCACAGTGGCATGGACGGGGACGGTGAATTCCGAGCCGCCCATGGTATATATCTCCGTGAGAAAGTCGCGTTACTCTCACGATATCATCAAGGATTCGGGGCAGTTCGTGATCAACCTCACAAACGAGAAACTGGCGAAGGCAACGGATTTCTGCGGAGTAAGATCCGGCAGAGACCTGGATAAATTCAAAGAAACGGGGCTGACAGCAGTCCCAAGCAAAGTCGTATCGTGTCCATCCATCCTCGAGGCACCGGCAAACCTCGAGTGCGAAGTCACGGAGATCCACGAATATCCTTCCCATGACATGTTCGTGGCGAAGGTGGTGAGCGTGACGGTAGACGAAGAGCTTATGGATGAAAATGATAAACTGCGGCTCGATCTGGCAGATCTGCTGGTGTATAACCACGGCAGCTATCAGAAAGTGAACAGGCGCGAAATAGGGGGATTCGGATTTTCTGTAATGAAAAAGAAGACACGCAGAAGGCGTGCTGCTCAGAAGCGAAATCAGAGGAGGCGATAAGTGATGTTTGATAACTTTATTCTCAGAAAAACAGACAAAGGGAATATCGCAGGCTACTTATGGCATGTAGATGACCCTGCTGCTGTCGTGTGTATCATCCACGGGATCGCAGAATACGCGGGAAGGTACGAAAGGATCGCCAGGGCCTTCAACGCCAGGAACATAGCTGTGGTATCCATGGACCACAGAGGTCACGGTCTGTCCATGAACAAGAAGGGTCACTGCGCACCTCGAAAGGATGTTTTGGATGATGTGACGGCGATGATACAGTATGCCCAGAACAAATATCCGGGCAAGCCTCTCATCGTATACGGCCACAGCATGGGCGGAAACATCGGTCTCGATTACAAATACAGGGGCGAGCTCAACGATGCGGCTGCAGGCTATATCATCACAGGACCTTGGCTGAGGCTGGTAAGGTCGACACCGAAGCCTCTCGTGGCACTTGTGAAAGCCGGAGTGAAAATCGCACCGACTTTGACGATCAGTGCCGGAGTGGACCAGTCCAAGCTGGGACATCCGGAATCCGTGGCAGCCTTCACGAATCCGGAGATGCTCCACAACAAGATCTCCATCGCCACAGCTCTCGACGGCATGCTCATCGGAGAGGCCATCGAGAAGGGCACTATGGAGACAAACGGCAAGGGAGAAGATATCCCGATGCTCCTGATGCACGGAAGTGACGACTTCATCTGCGATGTGAATGGCACGAGAACATTCGCGGCAAGACTCAAGGAAGAAGGCAGACCTTGCGAGTACGTGGAGTGGCACGGCTTCTACCACGAGGTCCACAACGGCGGACCGAAGAGCCTGGGAGATAAGGTCATCGAGAAAGCCGTTTCGTGGGTGGAAAACCTGATAAAATAAAAGAAAAGCCCGCAGTTTCATTACGGAAGCTGCGGGTCTACATATAATGTTCTGTTGTGAGTAAAGATCACCATGCCGGGCTTGGCACCGCCCGGCTTTTTGACGTATTTGACGCGTGTATAGTCCACCGGGACGTTCTTTGAGTTCTTGCCTTTGCTGTGGTAGGCGGCGATGGCTGCGGCCTGGAAGAGTTCTTCTTCTGTGGCTTCTTCTCCATCCGTCACCAGGATGACGTGGGAGCCTGGGATGTCCTTCGTGTGGAGCCAGATGTCCGTTGAGGATGCCCGCTTCAGGGTGAGCCAGTCGTTCTCCTTGTTGTTGCGGCCGGCCAGAACGGTTTTGCCGGAGCTGGTCGTATAGGACAGCGGTTTCGGCTTCGGATTCTTCGGGAGCCTGCGGCTGCTTTTGCGGAAGCGTATGAACCCCGATTCGGTGAGCTCCTGCCGGATGGACTCCACTTCTTCGATGGAACCTGCGCTCTGGGTAAACTGCACCACCGACTCCAGGTATTCGATCTCCCGGGACGTCTCCTCCAGCTGTATCTTTTTTTCTTTGATGGCAGTCTTGTACTTGCCGTATTTTTTGTAGTAATTCTGGGCGTTTCTCGAAGGCGAGAATTTCGGGTCGAGAGGAATGTCCATCAGAGAACCGTCGTAGTAGTTCGTGACGGTGACTTTCGTATCTCCCGGCTTGCACATGTGGATGTTCGCCGTCAGAAGCTCCCCATAGAGCCTGTATTTCTCCGAGTTCTCCGCCTTATAAAGGTCTTCGTTCAGACGCTGCATCTTCAGCTTCAGCTTATCCAGCTGTCCGTTTATGACGCGTAAGAGGTCTCCAGAACGCTGCTTGACGGTGTTGGAGGATTCTCTTCTCGTGAAGAAATATTCCGCCGCCTGGCTGAAGGTCTCAAAGGTGATGCGCCGGTACGTATCATCGTATACCGACAGGGGCGTAATGTGAAAATCGCATGGTTTGCCGTCTTCGTCGAGGTAGACTGCCGGCTCTGATGCGTCACCGTCCACGGAATCGATGATCCCGCGCAAAGCTTTGTACGGCTCATCGGCAGAAGCGATGGTCTCCGCAAGAGCGGGGGAGATGCCCTGGATGCTGTTCATGATGGCGCGGGCGCCCTGCAGCTCACCTGCAAGGATCGCGTCCATGTCTTCCTGGGTGATCTGGGTGAAAGGAGTCTTCTCCTGGGCAGGGGGATAGGAATAGGCCTTGCCCGGCAGGATCTGCCTGGCCCTGTTCACATCGATGGAAATGTGCTTGATGCTGTCCAGGATCCTTCCCGTTCCCATATCCATCAGGACGATATTGCTGTGTTTGCCCATGATCTCCACGATGAGCTTCTTGTTCACGTGAAAACCGAGCTCATCTACGGTCTCGATGAGAAATTCTATGATGCGGTCGTTCTCATACTGCACCACGTCCGTGATCCTGCCGGCGCTGATGTGCTTTCGCAGCACCATGCAAAAGGTGGGCGGATCCAGCGGGTTCTCGTGGGTGCCTTCTGTCAGATAGATCACGCAGTGATTGCCGTAGACGCTGATGAAAAGTTTCCTGCGGCCTTCCTTCGTGT
>CAMNNV010000048.1 GCA_946546075.1 uncultured Bacillota bacterium
AGTGCACCGCCGACTACCGTCATCACGATCACGAATGAAGTGGAAAGGTTCCGCCTCTCCTTCTGCTCTTCCGGGGGTTCTGCGTTAGCCGCCGCAATTTTGAACGTGTACACGAGGTATGCCGCAAAGAGTGCGAGGAAGATGACCCCCTCGAATCTGGATATCACATTGTCCAGAAGTCCCAATATCGCAAGTATTATCGTGCTTCCGATCATGATCGGGATCTCGTACTTCCTCGTTGCCTTCTGCATCAGAAGCGGAGTGATCAGGGCCGTGATCCCCAGGATCAGACCTATGTTCATGATGTTGCTGCCGACGATGTTACCGATGGCGATACCTGCGCTGCCCTTGACAGCTGCAGATATACTTATGGCCGCCTCCGGGAGGCTCGTGCCCATGGCCACTACGGTGAGCCCGATGACGATCTGCGGTACGTCAAATTTAGCCGCAATGTCAGATGCCCCGGCTACGAACCAGTCGGCACCTTTGACCAGCATGACGAACCCAACTATTAACATGATCGCTGATATAACGATTTCCAAAATCTTTTCTCCTTAATACTAGTACAGCATGAGATCCTGCAGCACTTTGTTTGCGATGCTTCCCGCAACACTTGTACCGTATCCGCCGTTTTCTACCATGACGACGAAAGCATATGGATGGGCATCATCGTCCAGGAAACCTGCGAACCATGCATTCGGTCTCTTGTCCCCTCCGACTTCCGCCGTACCGGATTTCGCACAGACATCGAGTCCCGGGAACATGTTGGAACCGTAATGGTTCTTTACATTGTTCGCCAGCATCTCTTTGAGTGTGGATGCCGTGGACGCCTCGATCATCTCGATCTGCCCACCATCCCCTACAGGGAGTTTTTCCTTGAGGGAATCGGCCCAGGAATCGCGCACGACGATATAAGGCTCTGCAGCCGATCCGCCGCCTGCTATGCCTCCCATAAAGATCATCATAGCACATGGGTTCACCATGTCTTTGTACTGGCCGATACCGGTCCAGGCAAGATCGATGCCCTTTCTCGGGTATTCAAACGTTCCTGCTGCCGTCTTGATCCCGTCGATGCTGTAGCCCTCGTCGAGATGCGCTTTGCCGACGTACTTTTTGAGAGTACGGCCGCCCACCTTTTGGGCAAGCTGTCCGAAATAAACGTTACAGGACTCTTCGAGAGCCTCCTTCATGTCCACGTCGCCGTGAGCCGAAAGGTCCGTCACCTTGTCTCCGTGACCGTAATCTTCCACGCCCGAACAGTGTACCGAGAACTCCTGGGAGCCTTCGACCGTCTCGAGAGCCGCTGCAGCCGTGAGGACTTTGAATGTAGAGCCCGGTGCATATTTCGCCGACGTGAATCGGTTGATGTAAACGCCGGAATCATCGTCGTCCGAGATCTTCGGCGGATGCTTCGGATCGTATGTCGGCGTGCTGACCATGCAGATCATCTCGCCCGTCTTGTAATTGTAGACACCCACGCATCCTTTGCGGTCGCCCAGAGCCTGATAGGCTGTGGCACATGCGCTTCCGTTCAAAGTAAGGTGCACTTCTTTGCCCTCCTGGTTGAGGGAGTACACGCCGTTGATCAGGTCGTAGCCCACCAGCTCATCTGCCAGGGCCCTGTTCGCACCTGTGGATATGTTGTTGTCCTTGTCTCCTGTGATGTGCATGAGCGCTTTTCTGACGTTCGAGTTGTCGTTGTACTTCATGCCATCCGAAGTGTTCCTCATGAGAAGTTCGCCGTTTCTGTCGTAGAGCACTCCCATCTTGATGTCACCCTTCGTGTATACGTCTCGGTTGCCTTCGTAGGCCGCCCAGTCAGCTCCGTTTACTACGTAACGGTAGGAGAAGATCCCGACGCCGAGTACCAGGACAAGCCCGAGGAGGAGACACATGATCGCCCTTTTTTCTATCTTTTTCATTTGTGATCATCTCCAAAAATATCTTCCAGCGTCAGCGGGCTTTCTTCGTTTTGCTGAGCCTGCTTCCTGCGGCGCTGTTCCTGCTCGTATTCTCTCTGTCTTCTGATTTTCTCTTCCTGAGACACCCTGCCGGAGGATGCGCTTCTGCCCTTCGGCTTATGCTGCGGTACAGGAGTCTTCCTCTGGGCACCGCTCTGATGGACAGATTTCTGCGCCTTCTTGCTGCTCGCCGCCTTCTTTTCCGGCTGCGGTTTCGGCTGCGGCTGCGGTGCTACTTTCTCGTATCTTCCTTCGAAGCTGTTATCTTCTCCCGGCCTTGCATTTCCGAAATTCCTGAAGAATTCCTCATCGCTCTGGTCGCGGTATTCGTGACTTCTCTTGTTGGTGAAATGACCGCCGGCTTCGTTTGAGCCCTGCATCATGGTGGCCTTCTTGTCATCATAGGAATACTGGCTCGGTGCAGGTCTGGACTGGTTCGCTGCTGCCGCGCGTCTTGCTGCTGCAGAAGCCGCTCCGCCTCCTACGCCGATGCTGTCGAGTATATCTTCCGGCTCCATCGGGCCATTGGCTTCCATCTCGCTGTCGAACTCACCCTTCTTATCCAGTTTCACCGCAAAGCTTGCGTTCTGCCGCGTGTCTGCAGCCTTCAGGAAGGCCAGCATACCCCAGGACGCCAGCATACTCGTACCACCCGCCGAAAGGAACGGGAAGGTAACGCCTGTGATCGGCAGCAGATCCACCGTACCGAACACATTGAGGATCGTCTGGAAAATGAACATGGACATGGCACCGCATGCTGCGATGCTGTAATACGTCGAACGTCCTGCGATGATCGATCTTACGGCGAACACCCCAAGTGTCACGATGCAAAGAGTCAGGAGGATGGCTATCACCAGGCCCCATTCTTCGCAGACGAGACAGAACACCAGGTCTGTCGGTGCTGCCGCCACATCTCCAAAGGCGCCGTTTCCTGCTCCGAGACCCGGGATCCCTCCGCTGGCAGCGCTGCACATGGCCTGTACCTGTTGGAACCCGCTGTCTGTCGGATCATCCCAGGCGTGCCCCCATATAGCGAATCTGTCGGCAATGTATGGCTTAAATCGGAGGACCATCATGCCCATGACACCTGCTGCGCCTACGACGAGAAGGAGTCTGGAGAAGTCCCCTGATCTGAGGAATGAGATGACAAGGAAAGTCACGAAGAAGATCATGGCCGTTCCGAAGTCACCCATGATGGCCAGGCAGCCGAGGCAGAACACCGAGAAGACGAGGAATATCATCATATTCTTTCGTTTCTGCAGTTCATCCAGCGTCGCTGCGCCTATGAAAATGAAAACGATTTTTACTAATTCTGATGGCTGGAATGAGAATCCGCCGATCTTTACCCAGTTCGTCGCTCCGTACTTGAGCTGGCCCATGGTGATGTTGATGAACAGGAGCACCACGCTGATGGCGATGAGTACATACGCCAGTTTCTTGACCCTGTTCAGATCCCTGAGCAGCCAGCAGAACGCGAAGAACAGTATGACTCCCAAAGTCACACTGACGGATTGCTTCAATATCGTTCCCGGATATGCCGTTGTCGTCACCGCAAGGCACATAGTGCAAAGGAAGAAAGCGATGGTCTCCATCTCGAAGCCGACCCTCTTGAACCTCCTCATCAGCACGAAATACACCCACATCGTGAGGCACAGCAGTGCGTATCCCGGAATGAGTCCCGGCGGGAAGTCCTCTCCCAGAGCCACCTTGAACTGGATGACGGTCAGGAACTGAAAAATCGTAAGCGCAATAAGAGAAGGCCATGGAGAGATGTTCTTCGTTCTCTTCTTTCGCTTCTCTATGTTTTCCATTCTTTCCTGGAGGCTGACAGGATACAGAGTGAAGTCCGATCCTCCTATGGTCAGGATATCTCCCGCGCCGATCTCCGTCGGTCCCTGGACGACATCCCCGTTTATCATCGATCCGTTTTTGCTCAAAAGGTCCTCGTACTTCCAGATACCCTTCGAGTCTCTGATGAGGGTACCGTGGCTCCTCGACACGCTGCCGAGATTGATGACCACATCGCATCCGCGGCCCCTTCCCAGGAGGTTCTCCCAGTGGGTCAGCGGCACGCTCGTGCCATCCGGGCACCCTAAGTAAGCCCATATCTCTGACGGATTTCGCGCCAGCATGAGGGACCGGATCTGCCTTACCAGTATATAGAGAGCCAGGAACATGAATACCCATCTGACTCCCGTTGTGAAGTAGAGCTTCGCCAGCTCTATCGCATTTTCAAGAAAATCCATTTTACCTCTTCTTTTGTGCTGATATCTCTGATATACTATCCTTTAATCAGAACGAGCATTCCAATCATTGATTATATCACGAAAGGTAGGATTAATCTATCATGAACTACAGTTACAAGACATCAGGCACCTGTTCACATATGGTCAACTTCGCTATAGATAACGGCAAACTCCACGATGTAGAGTTCTTTGGCGGCTGCAACGGCAACCTCAAGGCCATCGGCAAACTCGTCGAAGGCAAGGACGCTACCGAAGTCCGCGACATTCTGCTGGGCAACACCTGCGGCTTCAAAGGCACATCCTGCGGCGACCAGCTTGCCCGCGCCATCGACCATGCACTGAGCACACAGCGCATATAGGCCATCCGCGAAACGTATCGCGAAACATATAAGAGATGAAAACCCCACTTCGCTGAAGCGGGATCTTTTTGTTGCATTATTTCTACTTCAGCATCTCGATCTCCCGGCCGTATCCCGGCAGCTCATTCGGTGTCTCCAGGATGCACGGAAGTCCTACCAATTTCGGATGGTGCACGATGCGCTTGATCGCTTCGAACCCCAAAGTCCCTTCGCCGATCTTCGCGTGGCGGTCTTTGTGCGCCCCCACATCGTTCAGGCTGTCGTTGATGTGTAGCGCCCGGAGCCGTTCAAGTCCTACTACCTTATCGAACTGTGTGAGAACACCGTCAGGATCCTTTGCGATATCGTAGCCCGCGTCGCTGACGTGGCACGTGTCCAGGCACACACCCATCTTCTCTTTGAGTTCCACCCTGTCGATGATCTCTCTGAGCTCCTCGAATGTCCCGCCGATCTCGGAGCCTTTGCCTGCCATGGTCTCCAGGAGCACGATTGTCGACTGCTGCGGGGTCAGGATCCTGTTCAGCAGATCCGCGATCTGCTCTATCCCAGTCTCCACGCCCTGTCCCACGTGGCTTCCCGGATGGAAGTTGTAGTAGTTTCCCGGCAGGTACTCCATGCGTTTCATGTCATCCGACATCGCTTCATACGCAAAAGCGCGCACGTTCTCCTTGGCTGAGCAGGGGTTCAGCGTGTACGGCGCATGGGCCACCAGTTTGCCGAACTTCTCCCGCTCCAGGATGTCTCTCAATGCCTTCGCATCCTCCGGGTCGATCTCCTTCGCCTTGCCGCCCCGCGGATTTCTCGTAAAAAACGCGAAGGTGTTCGCATTTATGCTGAGGGCCGCCTTGCCCATGGACAGGAATCCTCCCGCCGATGACAGGTGGCAGCCGATGTATATCGTGTCGTTTTTTTTCGCCATTATTCGATCCTTTCTCTGTGTGGGGATCCGTCGCCATTGTGGCTGCGCCGCCCACTTTTTGCTGACCTCATTATAGTATATGGGCGCGCATTATACCACTCTATGCGTACACATACGGCAAAACGCTCTCCTTCAGTATATTTCGGAGCCGCGACAGATTCTTTGCATCATTTTCGCCTGTGACGATGATCCTCCCCAGGCCGGTGTCTTCGCAGAGCAACAGTTCGATCACTTTCTTGCCAGCTGCCGCCCGGTACTCCTCATCGCTGAGCAACCCAAAATGCTCATGTATGATCGTGGATCCGTCTGCGAAGATTATTGTGAAATCCGGGTAAAACGTCTTATAAAGTCTGCCGCCCCTCTCTTCGGCATAGGCCCTGTCGCCTATGTCCGTGATATCGATCAAAGTCGCCTTCTCGTATTGATATGGTATGCAAAGTTCCTCATACAGATTGGCGATCAGCTGCTCCGAAAGACTTCTCACCCATATACCCTTGCTGGTCAGGATCTTGAGGTCTTCCCGCCTGTACGGATTCTCGCTCTGCTTGCCGATGCACTCCAGCTGCTTTGCCGTCCAAAACAGGCGCTCTACGTCTACCGCCGGATCTTTGAATCTGGCTCTTAGCGCTTTCTCGGGATCGATCTTGCCCTTCCTCGCTTTTTTGATGGCCTTTCGCAGTGCGTCCCTGCATGCCTTGAGTTCCTTGATTTTAAGGTCTAGGTATTTCGCACGGATCAGCTCGTCCCTGCGTTTCGGATTTTTCGTGACAGCCTTGGTTTTCTTGCCTTTTTTCTCCTGATAATAGAACCTTTCGTTTATTTCCCTTACTGTGATGTATCCTCCTTTGATTCTCTTTCTTTCCTCGCTCATTTCACTGATTCTGTCTCCCCAGAACTTTTCGAGTTCTTTCATCTTAGTTACTGCTGTACTCATTTTTACTACCCCTTCATTAATCTCTTTAGTCTCAACCGGACAATTGCTGCTTATTATCCATATATTACCATTATTGGAGGTGTGTGTAAATATTTTCCATACGAATATTCCTGTTTGCGCCTTTCTTTTTCTCCTTTCCGCCTCTTTTTCTTTGTAAAGTTGGAATGTCGACAAAGGGCTTCGTTGCCTCTTCCGACTTTCTGCACTTTTTTATCCATATAGTTGTAATCCGTGCCTGGCACGTCAAGGAGGATTACAACTTTTCGTACTTATTCAGAAAAAAGTGGGAATCTCGTCTTGGCATAGCGAGATATATTTCAACTTTTTACGATTATTTTTCAGATAGTTGAAATCTTCTCTATCATGGCCTTAGAAATTACTACTCTCTATGATTTTTCTACAAATAGTTGAAAGCAAGAACAAAACAACTCTGTAAATTCCAACTCCTCTTAATTATTTCTGCAGATAGTTGAAATCGAGTGGCTCTGAGAGCCGTCAGCTTGGAATCTAGCGGCGCCGGCTGACCGACAAATCTGCACAACAAACAGCCGCAAGCGTGATGCTTGCGGCTGTCCACATAAAAACGACCACGAGCATTTCGCTCGTGGTCGCTCTCATCTCTGTATGGTGCGGATCCCGCCAGGGATCCGTGCTCTATCGTGTTTAGAGTTTGCTGAAGTCGTCTGGACCGTGTTTGCAGAGTGGGCAGACGAAGTCTTCCGGAAGTGTTTCGCCTTCGTAGATGTATCCGCAGATGTTGCAGACCCAGCCCTTCTTTTCTGCTGCTGGCTTTGGTTTGACCTCTGCCTGATAGAAGTTGTAGGTCATCGTCTCTACATCGTTGAGCTTGACGCACTCAGGGATGGAGCAGATGAACATCATGTGGGATCCGAGATCCACAGTGTCGATGACTTTACCGGAGATGTATGCGTTAGCGTACTTGTCCAGATACTTCAGGCCGTTCGTTGAAATGCCTGCGTGTTCGAAGTCCTCGAACTTGTCCACTTTGCGTCCGGACTGGAATCCGAAGTGCTTGAAGATGGAGAACGGAGCATCCTGGTTGAGGACGCAGACGTTCAGCTTGCCAGTCTTCTGGATGATGTCGCATGTGTAGTTTGCTTTGTTGATGTTGACTGCGATCCTGTTCGGGTTATCACTGACCTGTGTAACGGTGTTGCAGATCATGCCGTTGTGCTTGTTTCCGTCGTGGGATGTCACAACGTAGAGTCCGTAACCGATCTTGAAGAGTGCTGTAGGATCCAGCTTTTTTTCTTCTTCTGCAGGTACTTCCGGTGCCTTATACAGTGCAGCCAGTTCCTGAGCCAGAAGTTCCAGATCTCCCAGTGAATTCGTATCGAGAGCTGACTTGATCGTTACTGTATTCTCCAGGAAGTTCAGCTTCTTGCAGCCTTCCAGCTTCTTCTTCATGACCTTAGCTGCTGTAGGTGCCCATGAACCGTTTTCGATGAGGGCAACGTTCTTGTTCTGGAAGTTTCTTTCCGTCAGGTGATCGATGAACTGATTCATGAACGGGAAGATCTCCGAATTGTATGTAGTCGTTGCGAGTACGAGTGTGTCGTATCTGAATGCATCTTCTACGGCTTCTGCCATGTCGCATCTTGCCAGGTCGCTGATCTCTACGATAGGAACTCCCAGTTCAACGAGTCTGTCGTGGAGGATCTCAGCTGCACGCTTCGTGTTGCCGTATACGGAAGTGTAGCAGATGCAGATGCCGTCGTCTTCCGGTGTGTAGCTTGACCACTTGTCATAGAGGTCGATGTAGTATCCCAGATT
>CAMNNV010000049.1 GCA_946546075.1 uncultured Bacillota bacterium
GCAGCAGTGTCCAGGATCTCTTCGATTCTCAGAAGCTGGTTGTACTTCGCGATTCTGTCAGTTCTTGAAAGGGAACCTGTCTTGATCTGACCAGCGTTGAGTCCAACAACGATATCGGAGATCGTAGTATCTTCTGTTTCACCACTTCTGTGGGATACGACTGCAGTGTATCCAGCCTTCTTTGCCATCTCGATAGCATCGAAAGTCTCCGTCAGTGTACCGATCTGGTTTACTTTGATCAGGATGGAGTTTGCAACGCCCATCTCGATACCCTTTGACAGTCTCTCCGTGTTCGTTACGAACAGGTCGTCGCCAACGAGCTGTACTCTGTCGCCGAGAGCCTCAGTCAGCTTCTTCCAGCCGTCCCAGTCATCTTCAGCAAGACCGTCTTCGATGGATACGATCGGGTACTTATCGCAAAGGTCTGCCAGTGCAGCTACCATCTCTTCGGATGTTCTGTTGACGCCTTCGCCAGTGAGCTTGTAAAGTTTCTCGTCTGCATCGTAGAATTCACTTGCAGCAACGTCCATAGCGATTCTTACATCGTCGCCAGGCTTGTATCCAGCCTTCTCGATGGCTTCGATGATGACCTGGATCGCCTCTTCGTTCGTAGCCAGGTTTGGAGCGAATCCACCCTCGTCACCAACTGCAGTGTTCATTCCCTTAGCCTTCAGAACGCTCTTCAGGTTGTGGAATACTTCAGCACCCATTCTCAGTGCCTCTCTGAACGTCTCAGCGCCTACAGGCATGATCATGAATTCCTGGAAGTCTACTGTGTTGTCAGCGTGGGAACCACCGTTGAGGATGTTCATCATTGGTGTCGGCAGGATCTTACCGTTTACTCCGCCGAGATACTGGAAGAGCGGAAGACCTACAGAATCAGCTGCAGCTCTTGCTACTGCCATGGAAACGCCCAGAATAGCGTTTGCGCCCAGCTTGCCCTTGTTAGGAGTTCCGTCCAGATCGATCAGATACTGGTCCAGACCTACCTGGTCGAATGCTTCCCATCCGATGATCTCGTCAGCGATGATCTCGTTAACGTTCTCAACTGCCTTCAGAGTACCTTTACCAAGATATCTATCCTTGTCGCCGTCTCTGAGCTCTACAGCCTCGTGTACGCCTGTGGATGCGCCGGATGGAACGATTGCTCTTCCCAGTGCACCGTCATCCAGAAGTACTTCTACTTCAACTGTTGGATTGCCTCTTGAATCCAGGACCTCTCTTGCGATTACATCTTCAATAAATGCCATACTTTTTCCTCCTGTTTTTTAAAAATTCACGATTTCTATGAAATCTGCAGCCTTGAGACTGGCTCCTCCAACGAGGGCGCCGTCGATCTCCGGCTGGTTCATGATCTCTGTTGCATTTGCAGGTTTGACACTGCCGCCATACTGGATGATGACGTCATCAGCAACGCTTTCATCATAGAGCGCTGTGATGCACTCTCTGATAACAGCACACATTTCTTCAGCCTGCTCAGGTGTAGCAGTCCTTCCCGTGCCGATAGCCCAGATCGGTTCATAAGCCACGATGAGCTTTCTGATATCGTCTGCTGCGATACCTTCGAGATCTGCCTCGATCTGACCCTTGACGATCGCTTCAGCCTGTCCCGCATCTCTCTGCTCCAGACTTTCGCCCACGCAAAGGATCGGGCGGATGCTGCCTTCGAAGAGCTTCTTGAGCTTCAAGTTGCAAGTCTCATCTGTCTCTGCGAAGTACTGTCTCCTCTCGGAGTGTCCGATCACGCAAAGGTCTACGCCGATCTCTTCGAGCATGGATACCGAGATCTCACCGGTGTACGCACCCTCGTCCGCAAAGTGGACGTTCTGGGCGCCTACCATGATCCCGGTACCTTTGAACTCCTCAACGAGAAGTTCAAGGTCCGTGAAAGGTGCACAGATAGCAGCCTGTATATCCGTATCCTTATAAAGCTCTTTGAATTCCTCAGCAAAAGCCTTCGCTTCTGCCTTGGTCTTGAACATTTTCCAGTTTCCTGCGATAAGTGGTACTCTCATTATTTATCCTCCAGACATGCTATGCCAGGCAGCTGCTTGCCCTCGAGATATTCAAGAGAAGCTCCGCCTCCTGTTGAGATATGCGTCATCTTGTCTGCGAATCCGAACTGCTCTACTGCAGCTGCAGAATCTCCGCCGCCGATGATCGTGACTGCATCGGACTCAGCAAGAGCCTTTGCGACAGCCTTCGTACCATCTGCGAAGTTCGGCATCTCGAATACGCCGCACGGTCCGTTCCATACAACAGTCTTTGCGGAAGCGATCGCTTCTGCGAAGAGTTCCATGCTCTTCGGACCGATATCCATACCCATCAGATCTGCAGGGATCTTGTCTCTGTCGCAGATCACTTTCTCACTGTCATTGCTGAACTCAGCAGCACATGCAGTATCTACAGGGAGAAGCAGCTTGACGCCCTTTTCTTCTGCCTGTCTCATGATGGCTCCGGAGAGCTCCAGGCTCTCTTCGTCGAGAAGTGATTTACCGATCTCATATCCCATAGCCTTGAAGAATGTGTAAGCCATGCCGCCACCGATGATGAGGGTGTCCACTTTTGTCAGAAGGTTCGTGATGACAGGGATCTTGTCTCCTACCTTCGCTCCGCCCATGATCGCTACGAAAGGTCTCTGCGGATCTTCCAGCGCTTCACCGAGGAACTTCACTTCCTTCTCGATCAGGAAACCTGATACAGCCGGCATGTATGCTGCCAGTCCTGCTGTGGAGCAGTGCGCTCTGTGAGCAGTACCGAAAGCATCATTTACGAAGATCTCACCAAGAGAAGCGAGCTGTCCTGTGAACGGCTCTTCGTTCTTAGTTTCTTCTTTTCTGTATCTTACGTTCTCCAGAAGCATTACCTGTCCGGGCTTTAGTGCAGCTGCTGCGGCCTTGACTTCATCGTCCACAACAACATCAGACTTCGCAAAGATGACCTCCTTCCCAAGATACTCAGACAGTCTGTCAGCTACAGGCTGCAGAGAAAACTCAGGCTTAGGTTCACCCTTAGGTCTTCCCATGTGTGACATCAAAATCACAGCTGCGTTATTCTCAATGAGATATCTTATCGTAGGAAGTGCTGAAGTGATCCTGATGTCATCCGTGATCTTGCCGTCCTGCATAGGAACGTTGAAATCACATCTTACCAGAACTTTTCTGCCTGAGACGTCAATGTCTCTGATAGTTTTTTTCATCTGAATCTCCTTTCCTTTGCGAGCTGCCCGTCTACTTCCCGAAAAACAGGCGCCGCTAATCATTTATTACTTATTCAGCGTGGTCTACTGAGTACATGTGCTTGATCAGATCAAGAACCTTAGTAGAATAGCCGAACTCGTTGTCATAGAATGCGATGAGCTTGAAGAATCTGTCGTTGAGCTGGATACCCTCTCTAGCATCGAAGATGGAAGGATGAGGATCGCCGATGAAGTCGCTTGATACTACTTCGTCGTCAACGTACTCGATCACGCCTGCCAGGTCGCCGTATTCGGAAGCCTGCTTAACTTTCTGGCAGATCTCTTCATAGCTTGCTGACTTCTTGAGACGGAGGTTCACGTCGATTACGGATACATCGTTAGTAGGTACTCTGTATGCGATACCTGTCATCTTGCCGTTGAGGGCAGGGATAACGAGACCTACAGCCTTGGCAGCACCTGTAGCTGTCGGGATGATGTTACCGAATGCGGAACGACCTGTTCTCCAGTCTTTGAGTGATCTTGCATCGACTACCTTCTGCTTAGCAGTTGCAGCGTGGATCGTTGACATGAGACCTTCTTCGATTCCCCAGTTGTCTTCGATTACTTTGCAAAGAGGTGCCAGGCAGTTCGTCGTACAAGATGCGTTTGAAACGATGTTCATTTCTTTCTTGTAAAGTCTGTGGTTTACACCCATAACGAATGTCGGTGTTCCCTTGTCTTTTGCCGGTGCAGTGATGATGACTTTCTTAGCGCCCTGATCGATGTGCACCTGAGCTTTTTCTGTGGTATTGTACGCACCGGTACCTTCGATGATGTACTCAGCGCCGCATTCGCTCCAAGGAATGTTGGATGCCAGGCTCTCGCTGTAAACAGGAACCTTCTTGCCGTCGATGACGAGGCCTTCTTCATAGAAGCCAACTTCTCTTGGGAAACGTCCGAATACTGTGTCGTACTTGAGCATGTAAGCCATGTACTCAAGGTTCGCATTACGGACATTGATGCCTGCCAGTTCAATTTCAGGCATGTCCATTGCTGCTCTGATACATACACGTGCGATACGTCCAAAACCACTGATTCCTACTTTGATACCCATTTTTTCTCTCCTCCTGAACTGATAATGAATAATATATAGATCAATATCTGCGCCTTCTGGATGAAGACGGGATACCTATCTCATCTCTGTACTTGGCGATGGTCCTCCTGGAAATGTTGATGCCCTTCTCCTTGAGAAGTCCCACCATCTCCTGGTCGCTGAGAGGCTTTGCCGGATCCTCTCCGTCCACCAGTTCTTTGATGAATTCCTTCACGCTGCTGGATGAAATGTCATCGCCACTGTCGCCCTGGACTCCCGACGAGAAGAAATATCTGATCTCGTAGACGCCCAGCGGGCACTGCATATATTTACCGTTTATGGATCTGGATACGGTGGATTCGTGGACCCCCAGCTTGTCTGCGATGACCCGCAGCGTCATCGGCTTCATGTACTTCGGACCCTTTTCGAAAAAGTCCTGCTGGTACTTCACCACTTCTGATACCACGTTGTAGATCGTCTGCTTCCTCTGGTTGATGCTCTTGATCAGCCACACCGCCGAATTGATCCTGTCCGAAAGGTAGCTGCTCAGTTCCTCATCGTTCTCTGCCTTGTTCAGCAGTCCGCTGTAGTACGAACTCACAGAAAGATGAGGCACGCTTCCCTCGTTGGTATGAACGACGAACTGCCCCTCGACCTTATCCACAAAAACGTCCGGGACTATGTATCTCGTCCCGGAAGATGATATATACTCTCTTCCCGGTTTCGGCTCCAGCGTACGGATGATGTCCACCATCTGCTGCACTTCGCCCTTCGGTATGCCAAGAGCCTTCGCGATCGGCGCGATCCGGTTGGTACCAAGATCTTCGAAATACTCGTTCACCAGAGTCTCATACTCCGGTGTGAGGATCCCCAGGCTCTTCAGCTGGATCAATATGCATTCTTTGATATCTCTGGCACCGACGCCCACAGGATCCATATCCTGCACCAGGGACAGCGCCTGCTCTGCCACGTCGAGGCATTCGTTCGTAGCATCCGCCACCTCGCCCAGAGGCACGATGAGATATCCGTTGTCATCCAGATTCTCTATGATATATTCTCCCGCCGCCAGCAGATGCTCGTCCTTCGTCATCATGCGCAGCTGCGGCATCAGGTAATCGATCAAAGTCTCTTCGGATGCCACGAAGCCCTCGAAGGAGTGGTCCTCCGTGTCATCTGCTTTGTAATTATTGTGACCGTAGCTGATATCATCATACTGCTTCTGTCTGATGATCTCCTTCCAGTCGACTTCATCCTTCTCGGAAGTCCTCTGCGGCTCTTCTTTCTCCTCCCACTGAGGGTCTTCCTTCTCCTTCTTCTCTTCCCTGTGCTCGGCGTCCTTCTCCAGCACAGGATTCTCCAGGAGCTGCTCGTGGACATACTGCTCCAGGTCCTGAACATTGAACTGCAAAATCTGGATGGCCTGGATCAGCTCCGGGGTCATCACCATCTTCTGGACTTGTTCAATTGTGAGATCAAAACCCATCTTCATATCGTCCACACCTCAACATTTTTATTATAACATAAGCCCGCAGTTATAAGCCCTTTTATTTTAAATTCGGGAACCCCTGCTGTCTAAGTGCTTCAAAAAGTATGATGTTTGCGGAGTTGGCGAGATTGAACGAACGCAGGCGCGTATCCTCGCTCATGGGGATGCGCACCGCCCACTCTTTGCGCGATTCGATAAAATCCCTCGGAAGGCCCTTCGTCTCCCTGCCAAAAAGGATCATGTCTTCATCCTGATACTCGGGCTCGGTGTACACCCGCGCACCCTTTGTGGTAGCGAGAAACATCCGTCTGCCTTCGTATTCTTCCAAAAATGCCGCGAGGCTTTCGTGGACGCGTACGTCTACGTACTTCCAGTAGTCCAGTCCCGCCCGCTTCAGGCTCTTGTCATCGATCTGAAATCCCAAAGGTTTCACGAGGTGCAGCACCGTGCCGGTGGCCGCGCATGTCCTCGCGATATTCCCGGTGTTCGGTGGTATCTCAGGCTCCACCAAAACAACATGCATTGCCATATATTTTCTCCTTTTATCATGGTCGCTAAGATTCATTTTACTTCCCTCGCATATAATGTCAATGACCCGTGGGCTTAAAGTCAAAAATCACAAGACAAATAGCCGTTTTTGGTTTATAATATGCGTACTTGATATATTGGAGGGAAAACACTATGAAGACAATCAAAATCGGCCTTCTTGGTTTAGGTAATATCGGAACGGGCACATATAAGGCCCTCGAGATGAACAGAGACGAAATCGAAGGCAACGCTGGTGCTCACATCGAGATCGTGAAGATTTTGGAGAAAGATGTGGACAGAGACAGAGGTATCGAAGTACCGGCTGAGAAATTCACGCAGGATCCGGACGAGATCTTCAATGACCCTGAGATCGATATCGTGATCGAGCTCCTGGGCGGAGTAGAGCCTGCTGCTACTTTCATGGAGACTGCCATGAACCACGGCAAGCACGTCGTAACGGCAAACAAGGCTGCTGTTGCAGCGAACTACCCACGCCTCACGGAAGCTGCTGCGAAGAACGGCATCAAGTTCAACTACGAAGCAAGCGTAGGCGGAGCGATCCCTATCCTCACAGCTCTCAAGGACACGGTAAGAGCCAACAAGTACACAGAAGTTCTGGGTATCGTAAACGGTACGACAAACTACATCCTTCACATGATGGGGACCCAGGGCATGAGCTACGAAGAAGCACTGAAGGACGCACAGGACAAGGGCTTCGCTGAAGCTGACCCTACTGCTGACGTAGAGGGTATCGATGCAGCTAACAAGCTGAGCATCCTCATCGCTCTCATGTTCGGCAAGTACATCCACCCGAAGGACATCCCGACGACAGGTATCACTGAGATCACGAAGGAGAAGATCGACGAAGCCAAGTCAAATGACTGCGTCATCAAGCTCATCGCTCACGCTACACTGAAGGAAGACGGAGAACTGGACTACGAAGTACGTCCGACATATATCAGGACATATCACCCTCTGGCAGGCGTACTGGAAGAATACAATGCCGTCTACATCAAGGCGAACCTGGTCGGCAAGATGATGTTCTACGGACCGGGAGCAGGCCCGCTGCCGACAGCAAGTGCCGTTCTGGGCGACGTTATGGAGATCGCAAGATCCATGAAATAACCGCTGTGCGGCGCAGCTTATAGCACAAACGAACGAAACATACGCGGCTCCCTCGCGATACCACCGCGAAGCACAGGCAGCCGCGTTGTAATGTACATAAACTGATTTACAGGAGGAACTCAGATGACATTATTTGAGGAATGGAAAGAGCTTATCGAGAACCAGACAGAAGACAGTTTCCCGGAATTCTGGAAAGAATACAGCGAAGCAGAGACGAAGATCTACAGCAGCATCCTGGACGATCCAACTGCTAAACTCACCGGTACCCTCGGCGAGCTGGCAGAGAAATTCGAAGTACGCCCAGTGATCTTCGAAGGCTTCCTCGACGGTATCAACGACAGCATCGTAAACAAAAATGACTTCGAGAACATGGACGAGAACTCACAGGTGGAGATCGAGATCATCCCTGAAACACTGTTCTACAACATGATCGCAGCCGACGCCGACTATCTCTATAGCCTCCCACAGTGGGAGACCATCCTCGGCGAGGAGAAAATGAAAGAACTGGCCAAGAAATTCAAGAACTCCAAGACCGTTCGCCGCGACCAGCCAAAAGTCGGCCGCAACGACCCATGCCCATGCGGAAGCGGGAAGAAGTATAAGCATTGCTGTGGGAGGAATTGACCCCGAGAACGAAGGCGAGCCTAAAGGTTATAATCGAGTCGAGTGAACGGCGGTAATTCCCCCGTCATATGTCGCAGCGATACGAGCTACGAAGTAGCGATGGGG
>CAMNNV010000050.1 GCA_946546075.1 uncultured Bacillota bacterium
TTATATGTGGAGTAGTAGTAAGCGCTGTCCTTCGTGCCGCTTACATGGACTCCTTCCCAGGCCTCTTCTACGCCCAGGCTGATACGCTTGTTTCTGATGTCCTCCTCTGCCACATCCAGGATCTGGCTCAGATACTTATCGGAGAAACCGTCCTTCTTCGCCTGCGTGAGTGCATCGTCTGCAGGAAGGCTGCCCTTTGATGCAGCAAGTGCCTTCTCTTCTTCCACCAGTTCCTTCATCTGCTCCAGGAAGTACATCTTGACCTTGGTGATCGCGTGGATCTCTTCCGGAGTCGCTCCTTTGAGAAGAGCTGCGTAGATGAGGAAGTATCTCTCGCTGGATGGTGTCATCAGCTTCTCGAGGAGTTCTTCCTTCGTGAGTTCATCGAAGTTCTTCACGTGGCCCAGACCATAGCGACCGTTCTCCAGGGAACGGATGGCTTTCTGGAAAGCTTCCTTGAAGTTTTTGCCGATGCTCATGACTTCGCCAACGGCTCTCATCTGTGTGCCCAGCTTGTCCTCGACGCCCTTGAACTTTTCGAAAGCCCAGCGAGCGAATTTGATGACGACGTAGTCTCCGTCCGGAACGTATTTGTCGAGCGTGCCGTACTTGCCGCACTCGATATCCTTCAGAGTGAGTCCTGCTGCCAGCATTGCGGAAACGAGAGCGATCGGGAATCCCGTTGCCTTTGATGCGAGAGCGGAGGAACGCGATGTACGAGGGTTGATCTCGATGACGATGATCCTGTCTGATACAGGGTCGTGTGCGAACTGTACGTTGGTGCCGCCGATGACCTGTACTTCGTTTACGATCTTATATGCCTGCTCCTGGAGTCTGTCCTGTACCTCCTGAGAGATGGTGAGCATCGGTGCGGAACAGAAGGAGTCGCCGGTGTGTACGCCCATCGGATCGATGTTCTCGATGAAGCATACGGTGATCATGTTGCCTTCGCTGTCGCGGACGACTTCAAGCTCCAGCTCTTCCCAGCCGATGACACATTCTTCGACCAGGACCTGTCCTACGAGGGATGCCTGAAGACCTCTTGCGCAAACAGTCTTGAGTTCTTCCTTATTATATACCATGCCGCCGCCTGCACCGCCCATGGTGTATGCAGGTCTGAGAACAACAGGATATCCCAGCTCGTCTGCGATCTCGAGCGCTTCTTCGACGGAATAGGAGACCTTGCTCTTGGCCATCTCGATGCCGAGCTTATCCATGGTCTTCTTGAATTCGATCCTGTCTTCGCCTCGTTCGATGGCATCGACCTGAACGCCGATGACCTGAACGTTGTATTTGTCGAGGATACCTTCCTTATAGAGCTCCGAGCAGAGGTTCAGTCCTGACTGTCCTCCCAGGTTCGGGAGTATCGCATCAGGGCGTTCCTTGGCGATGATCTCTTCAAGACGGTTTACGTTGAGTGGTTCGATGTACGTCACATCCGCCATCTCAGGGTCGGTCATGATCGTAGCCGGATTGGAGTTTACGAGAACGATCTCGTAACCCAGATTCCGCAAAGCCTTACAGGCCTGTGTGCCTGAATAGTCGAATTCGCACGCCTGACCGATGATGATCGGGCCGGAACCGATGATTAGGACTTTGTTGATGTCATCTCTCTTTGGCATATTATTCCTCCTGTATCTGAAATATAAACTGAATATATATTTGACTTATACTTAAACGATTAGATTATAGCACAAGAATGACGATTCGTCTCTATATATTTATAAATTTTTATGCATAAACATACATTTATTTTAATTTTATGCAAAGGATGGGGGTTTATTGTATAATGCTGGTAAGCAGCCCGCTGTAAGGAGGTCGAAAGTGGCGCAGATATCCAGGATGGAATACAAAAAAATAGACAAGGAGCTTCAGCAGCAGATCGCGGCAGATCTGAAAGAGCATAGAGAGAATCCGTATGCCTGCAGCAATGAAGATGCCCTGAGGAGAAATATGGATAAGGACAGGCAGAGCCTGTGGCGCCCGGCATTTGTCAGAGACTGCGAGAAGATCATACATCTTCCATATTACAACAGATACACGGACAAGACACAGGTCTTCAGTTCCTATCATAACGACGATATATCAAGGCGCGCTCTCCACGTCCAGCTGGTATCGAGGATCGCAAGAAACATCGGCAGGATGCTGCGGCTCAACTGCGATCTCATCGAAGCCATGGCTCTGGGACATGATTTGGGGCATACTCCTTTCGGCCATGCAGGAGAAGCATTCCTCAGCAGCATATTGGAGGAAGAGTGCGGTCAGTTTTTTCATCACAACATCCAGAGCGGACGGATCCTGGATGGTATATTTATGCGAAATGTGAGCCTTCAGACTCTGGACGGCATCATATGCCACAATGGTGAGTTCGAGATGAAAGAATACCGCCCGGTCAGAACGAAGACCATGGAGACGTTTGATGATGAGATGAAGCGGTGCACACAGGACCGTGAAGCGGTAGACAGCCTCGTTCCCATGACGCTGGAGGGCTGTGTTGTCAGGATCAGCGACATGATCGCATACATCGGCAAAGACAGGCAGGACGCCCGCAAGTCCGGACTCATCGATGAAGATTTCGCCTTCAGTTCCCAGACGATAGGCGTAGAAAATGCGGCGATCATCAACAATATCACAGTGGATATCATCGAAAACAGTTATGATAAAGATTACATCAGACTCAGCGACGATGTGTACAGCGACCTTGTGACAGCGAAGGCGGAGAACTACAAGCACATATACCACAGCGACAGAGTAGGCCACAACTACGAGACCATCGGCATCATGTTCGGACAGGTCTTCGAAAGGCTCTTGGATGACCTGCGGCGAAAGGACAGAGACTCTGTGATCTACCGCCACCATATAGATTTCATAGAAGAAAACAGGCGTTACTATTACGAAGAGGGAAACAGGCACCTGTACGAAGAGCAGCCGGAACAGACCATCGTCGCGGACTTTCTCGCAAGCATGACAGACAGTTATTTCGAAGCACTGCATCAGAAACTGTTCCCGGACAGCGATCTGAAGCTCGAATACGTTTCCTATTTTGACGACGTGGAGTAAGCAATGATCTATCAGAATGGTGACATAGAACTATTCGTAGGAAATATCCAGAAGTTTTCGGTAGAAGACGGACCGGGTATCCGAACCACAGTCTTTCTCAAAGGCTGTCCTTTAAGGTGCGCCTGGTGCCATAATCCGGAGATGATCCGTGCCGACCAGCAGATCATGGCCTCCAGGGCGAACTGCATCGGCTGCGGAAGCTGCATCAAAGAGTGCCATCTTGGCGCCATCGAGATGACAGAAGAAGGCATCGCCATAGACAGGGAAACCTGCGATCTTTGCATGGAATGCACGAAGGTGTGCTTCGCAGAAGCCCTGCGCCCTGTTGCAAAAAAGATGCTCGTCTCCGATGTGATGGAAGTGGTCCTCCAGGACAAAGGGTTCTACGACAACACCGGCGGCGGCCTCACCATAAGCGGGGGAGAAGTGCTGATGCAGGCCGTTGGCGCTGAGACCCTGATCCGCGAAGCGGCAAAAGAGGGGATAGGCGTGTGCCTCGACACCAGCGGATACGGAGATCCCCGGAGGCTCATGGCCCTCGCGTCCCATGAGAACGTCACGGACATTTTGTATGATATCAAGAGCATAGATGACGAGGTGCATCAAAAGTTTACGGGGGTATCGAACCGTCAGATCTTCGAGAACCTGCGGATGCTTTGTGAGAAACCGAAGTTGCGGGAGAAGATCACCGTGAGGATGCCGCTGATCGGCGGGGTAAACGACGGACCATCGCTCATCCGGCAAACGGCAGAACTTTGCGAGAGGCTGGGGATCGGGAAGGTGACGCTGCTTCCATATCACGATCTAGGAGTATCGAAGGCGAGAAACACGGGTACGCAGCAGGAAATTTTCAGCCCGCCAGGAGAAGAACGGCTGCAGGAAATATGCGATGAGTTCGAAGCGCGCGGGATAAAGCCTGAAATATTGGGAAGAGTGTGAAATTTTGCAATTGAATCAAAAATCAAAGCAATCCAGTTGTTGAAGCAATAATTGGATTGTTTTAGTATTGAACGGATAAAATAGGAAATCCAAAGGTTCCGGGTGGAGGAAATCATGTTAACACCAAGAGTTGCAAGACTTAGAGAGAAATATTTCAATACGATGCCGGCGATCACAGCGGAGAGGCTGGTGCTCGCTACGGAAGCATATAAACAGTTCGCAGGCGATGCCGTGCCGATTTTCAGGGCGAAGGTGGTAAACCACATCATGGAGAATATGACGACCCTCATCATGGACGATGAGCTGATCGTAGGTACGGCGACGAACGTCTACAGAGGTGCGAATCTGCATCCTGATTTTCAGTCCAGCTCCTGGTATATCAGCGACATCGATGACTTCTCCACGAGAGAAAAGGACCCTTATTATATCTCACCGGAAGACAAGAAGCTGATTCTGGAGACTCTGCCGTACTGGGAGGGCAAAGCCATGGAGGATATCTCCGATCAGGTGATGCCGCAGCACATCCAGGAACTCGAATCCGACGATATCATCTGTGTCGGCCTCGAGAACGGCGTATCAGGTGAGACGACTTGTGACCACGAGAAGATCCTCACCGTGGGGATCCGTGGATATATCGAAGAATGTCAGAAGAACATCGATGAGATGCTGCCGCAGACCATGGAAGATCAGGCTAAGGTGGATTTCTGGAAGGCCTGCATCATCCAGGCGGAAGGACTGATCACCTATGCTCACCGCATGGCAGAGGAAGCGGAGCGTCAGGCAGCCGCGTGCGACGATCCTGTAAGGAAGCAGGAACTTCTCACCATCGCAGCGAACTGCAGAGTGGTGCCGGAGAATCCGCCGCAGACATTCATGCAGGCACTGCAGGCCGTATGGTTCGTGCACGTGTATTTCCATATCGAAGTCTGCACTACGGCATGCGGATTCGGCAGATTCGACCAGTACATGTGGCCGTTCTATAAGAAAGATGTCATCGATGAGAAGAATATCACGAGAGAAGAAGCCCTCGAAATGCTGGAGTGCATGTACCTCAAGTCATGCGAAGTCTACGAAGTCAGAGACAATTGGTATGCGACGGCATTCGCAGGATATCCGATGTGGCAGATCCTCGTGGTGGGTGGACAGACTCCTGATGGCAAAGACGCCAGCAATGACCTGTCCATGCTCTGCCTCGAAGCAGCGGATGATCTGAAGACGAAGCAGCCAGTCATGGCACTTCGTATATGTGAAGATACTCCGGAAGAACTCATCCGGTTCGGATGCAAAATGACCCAGGAGGGTCAGGCGAACCCGGGATTCTTCAATGACGAGACGGCCATCAAGATGGCTATGGCAAAGGGCGGCACTCTCGAGGAAGCAAGAGACTGGACCATCGTAGGATGCATCCAGGCGGCTCCCGGAGGCGGCGGAGCAGACGGCTCCCCGGATGCCGGGTATGTGAACATGGGCAAGATGATCGAGTTCGTGCTCCATAACGGAGTCGATCCGGCCACAGGCAAGCTCATGGGCCTGGAGACGGGAGATCCTCGTGATTTCAAAGATATCGAAGAATTCAAGGATGCTCTGAAGAAACAGATCAAGCATCATTACGGGCTGATCCGTACAGGCTACAACCTCATGCAAAGCATCCACATGAACCGTTATCCGGTGATCTTCGCATCCATGGTGACGAAGGGTTGCGTAGAGAGCGGGAAGTCCGTGCAGCACGGCGGAGCACTCCACACGACGGCCGGCATGTATGTGACGGGAGCATCGAACCTGGCGGACTCCATAGCAGCCGTAGAAAAATGCGTGTTTGAAGATAAGGATATCACCATGGATGAGCTCATCCATGCCTGCGATACGAACTTCGAAGGGCAGGAGAGGATCAGACAGCTGCTCCTCAACAAACCTGCCAAGTACGGTAACGACGATCCTCATGTTGACGGTATATACAGAGAGATGATGCACTTTGTGGCAGATAACGTCCAGTCCTGGGCAGACGCCAGGGGCGGACACTACGCTTTCGGTATCGACTCGCAGACCATGAATATACCGCACGGACAGGTGACGGGAGCACTGCCGGATGGAAGACTGGCCGGGGAACCTTTGAATGATGCGGCATCGCCGATGATGGGAAGGGATCTCAAAGGCCCGACTGCCACGGTCAAATCCGTCGCAGCAATGGATCAGGCACCGCTCCAGGAAGGCGCACTGTTCAACCTCCGGTTCGACCCGAAGGGCGTTGCAGGAGAAAAGGGCATCGACACCATCGAAGGCGTCATAAGGACGTTCTTCGATAACGGCGGCGAACATATACAGATAAACGTGGTGGATAATGAGACACTCAAGGCAGCTCAGGAAGAGCCTGAGAAGTACAAAGGTCTCATGGTCCGCGTTGCGGGATATATGGCATACTTTACGGAACTTGACAAGAGCGCACAGGACACCATCATTTATAGAACAGCACACTTATCACAGAAGTAATGTGTGTACATAAATCGTTAGGAGGCTTTTAGTTTTATGGATGGATCTAATCTGGGAATCATCACATTGATACCGGTGTTCAGTTTTCTGATACTGGCACTGGTAACAAAGAAGTGTATTTTCAGCATCATGGTTTCAGGTATGCTGGGATACATCTTCTACTACAAAGCAGGCTTTTTCGGCCCGATGATGGATGCCCTGCAGGAAGCTGCCTGCGATGGGGACAATAACTACATCGTCATAATCTGCCTGCTGTTTGGATGCTTCGTCCAGCTTTTGCGTCAGTCAAAGGGCGCGCTTGCTGTGGGCGAGCTTGCAAGAAATTACATCAAATCAGAAAAACAGGTGCTTCTGCTTACATGGCTGTGCGGTATCATCATATTCGTGGATGACTACCTCAGTATCCTGGTAACAGCAAATACAGTCCTGCCTCTGGCAGACGAGCACAAGACGCCGAGAGAGATGCTGTGCTACATCATCAACACCACATCCGCACCGGTATGTATCATCATCCCGATTTCGGCATGGGTCGTATTCTTCTCCGGTATATTCGAGCAGCAGAAGGAAGCTGCAGTAGTAGGGTCCGGCGCTATGGATATCTATTACCATGTAATGCCGTACTTCTTCTACCCGTTCCTCTGCGTCATATTCGTTCTTCTCGTTATACTGGGTATCGTGCCAAAGATGGGCGGTATCAAGAAGGCTTATCAGCGTGTCGCTGAGACAGGAATGCTCTGGCCGGAGTCCAGTAACATGCAGAACCAGGGCGATGAGCTCGGCGAAGTAATGGGTGCGATCACAGACGATCCGTCAAAAGAAGAAAAGGAAGTAACGCCTCACCTCTGGGCATTCATCGTCCCAATGGCAGTCGTTATCGCCGTGACTCTCTGGATGGATGACATCCTCTACGGAGTTGCCATCGGTATCGCCGCATGTTTCGTTCTTTTCGTACCGACAAAGATCATGAGCCTCGGCAAGTTCTGCGATGCCTGCTACAAAGGACTCGAAGATATGCTGTTCATCGCAGCGGTTCTCGTAACATCCCTGTTCTACAGAGACGCCATCAACCTCATCGGCCTCTCTGATTACCTCATCGATGTTGCAGGACCTTACATGAGTGCTGCATGGCTTCCTGCCATCACATTCATCCTCGTTGGTCTCGTATGCTTCGCGACAGCAAACATCTGGAGCATACCTGCCGTAACGACACCGATCATCCTTCCGCTCGCTGTTGCCAGCGGAGCAAGCGTCCCGCTCACACTGGGTGCGATCATTTCAGCTGCATGCTTCGGCGCACAGGCATGCTTCTACTCAGACGTTACGCTCCTTTCCGCATCTGCCTGCAGGATCAACAACGTTGATTACGCAGTATCGCAGCTGCCGTACATAGGGATCGTCACAGCGATATCCTTCGTCATGTACGTGGCCTTCGGATTCGCGATGTCATAAACCGCGCATGAAATTTTGCAATAAAAAACCCCTGAAGATC
>CAMNNV010000051.1 GCA_946546075.1 uncultured Bacillota bacterium
ATGGAGAACGTAAACAATAGAAGCAAGAACAGAAACAGGACAAAAGACATCGCCCTTTGCGGGCTTTTCGTGGCGCTGCTGGCGGTATGCTCGTGGATCTCGATCCCGCTCACAGTACCCGTCACACTCCAGACCTTTGCGATATTCCTCTGCGCGGGACTTCTGGGAACGAAGAGAGGCGTAGCGGCAACCTTTTGCTGGATTTTGATGGGAACCATAGGAGTACCGGTATTCGCAGGTTTCAAGGGAGGCCCCGGCGTCATTTTTGGACCTACGGGCGGATACATCGTCGGATTTCTGATCACCGTGCTCATCGTTGGACTCGTGGCGGACAAGATCAGCAGAAAACCTCTGGTGCTTGGCGTGTCCATGGCTGTAGGCCTTGCGATCTGCTATTTCATCGGGACGCTTTGGTTCATGTATTTCTATGGCAAAACGACTGGTCCGATCGGATTCGTTGCGACGCTGAGCATCTGCGTGTTCCCGTTCGTGATCTTCGACGTGATCAAGCTCATCATCGCCGTGTTCCTCACGAAGAGACTGGAGAATCACATCTGATAATCTTGACCAGAGATTCTATATTGGATATTATGAAATGGCACCTGCAGGTGTCATTTTTTGCGGGAGGAAATTATGAGCAGTCTTGTTTTAGCAAATGCGATCGGTGTGATCGTCATAGCGTTGTTCGTGCTGTCGTTTCAGGCGAAGTCGAATAAGAGCCTGAATCTCATACAGGCCGGGGCGAACGGGGCATATTTCTTTCAGTTCCTGATACTGCATGCTTACACGGGGGCGCTCAATATGCCGATCTACGTGATCCGAAATCTGCTCTACAGTCAGGCGGACAGATGGGAGTGGCTGAAGTGGCGCGGCTGGCCGGTGGTGTTCACGATCCCGGCGGTTTTCGTGCTGTATTACACGTGGGACGGACCGCTGTCGCTGCTTCCGTTCATTGCTCTGGTCGGGGCGAATATCGGTTACTGCCTGGACAATCCGCGGACCATACGAGCTTTCGAGATGTTCATGATCATACCGGCCTGGATCATATACGACGTGGCGGTAGGGGCTTACACGGGAGTCCTCAACGAACTCATCATCCTCACATCGATCCTCGTATCTATCTACCGATTCGGCTGGAAGAATCTTGACAGCAAAGATTATGCAGATAAATAGAGTTGAGGGCGTTTTTCGCCCCACAAGATACCCTATACTGATACCATACCAAGGGGAAGTTGGTATTAGCAGGGGTATCGTTTAGTGCTGGTACAGGGTGCTCACGGCAGCCGGACGGGAGGGGTAACGGACGGCAAGTCAGACATCACCGGCACATAAATGGATACAAAAAAAGGGCGCCTTCGGGTGCCCTTTAAAACGTCTTATTATTCTACATGCACATTCAGTTTCCTGTCGTAGAGACAGATGAGCACGATGTTGCAAAGCGTGAGCGCTAATGTCACAAAGAGTCCGCTGATCGGTGCAAAGATTGCGCAGATGGCAGCTATCGCATAGCCTGCCAGCGTGATGATGCGGATGAACTTGATGACCTGCCCGTCCCGGACGATGCACTTGTTCAGCTTCACGATCGCCCGGCTCTCGATGGAGATCGTAAGCTGCTCCATGAACAGCACGCCGATGTAGATGAGGACGGCAGCCGGGTTATATGGATCGTTTCCGATGATGCCCGTTGCGAACGGCATCAGAGTGATGAACAGCAGCCACAGGCAGTTCAGAAGAAAGATCCTGTGATTGATCAGTTCGGCGTTGGCCACACTGTCGTGGTGCTCATGCCAGGCCAGGAAAATCTGGGTGAAACTGATGATATATGCCACTAGGATCGGCCAGCGCTCTGCGATGGCGGCAGCCGTGACCTCTTCCGGAACCGCAAGCTCCAGAACCATGATCGTTGCGGCGATGGCGACGATACCGTCGGTGATGGCAAGCATCCTGTCTTTATTGATCATATCGAACACTCCTTTGCGAAAAACATAGCAGACTCATTATATTACGATATTTTGCGTCGGACAAGGGCGGAATCCTTGAAATATGCGGTGCAGATGTGGTATTGTTTAACGTGTGTAAATGTAAGAATACCAAGGGAGGAAAACATGGCTGAGATCAGACGCCCTGACGATATGGTCAGGATCACAACGCCGGAACTGGCAGACGCTTTTATCGAAGAGCAGGTAAATATAGCAAGAGAGCAGATCGGGGACAAGAAGGTACTGCTGGCCTTATCAGGCGGAGTAGATTCATCCGTAGTCGCAGCACTGCTCATCAAGGCAGTGGGCAAGCAGCTCGTTTGCGTACACGTTAACCACGGACTCCTTCGCAAAGGGGAGCCGGAGCAGGTCATAGAGGTGTTCGGCAAGCAGCTGGACGCGAATCTCATATACGTGGATGCAGTAGACAGGTTCCTGGACAAGCTGGAAGGTGTCGACGATCCTGAGGAGAAGCGCCACATCATCGGTGAAGAGTTCATCGACGTATTTGCAGATGAAGCTCGCAAGCTGGAAGGCGTAGATTTCCTGGCACAGGGAACCATCTGGCCGGACATCCTGGAGAGTGAAGACGGCATCAAGGCTCACCACAACGCCGGCGGACTCCCTGAAGATATCGCAGAGAGATTCGAACTGGTAGAGCCGGTAAGGATCCTTTTCAAAGACGAAGTGCGCGTAGTCGGTAAGCAGCTGGGACTCCCTGACAACATGGTTTATCGTCAGCCGTTCCCAGGTCCTGGTCTCGGCGTGAGATGCCCGGGTGCGATCACGAGAGACAGACTGGAGGCAGTTCGCGAGTCAGATGCGATCCTTCGCGAGGAATTCGAGAAGGCGGGTCTGGCAGGCAAAGTATGGCAGTACTTCACCGTTGTTCCTGATTTCAAGAGTACAGGAATCACCGACGGCAAGCGTACCTTTGACTGGCCGTGCATCATCCGTGCGATCAACACGACGGATGTTATGCAGGTAAGCGTAGAGCACCTTGAACCGGAACTCATCGACCGACTGGCCATGAGGATCACGACAGAAGTCGAGGGCATCAACAGAGTTCTCTACGACTTCACACCGAAACCACCTGCAACGGTTGAGTACGAATAATTAAGAATTACACGAAGAAATCCCCGCGTCATGTCTGACGCGGGGATGGTTTTTATATGCTCCGCAGCTTACAGCCCCATAACTTCTGCTGCTTCCTTCATGGCCTCTGCGATAGGAAGGTGCTGCGGGCACTTCTCTTCGCATGCGCGGCACTCTACGCAGTCTGATGCGTGGCGTCCGAGCCATGTGGAATATTCGAACATGATGTTGCTTGCCTCGCCAAAGGCTCTCCAGTCATTATAGTAGCCGATGACGCGAGGGATCTCGATCTTCTGCGGACAAGGCATGCAGTAATTGCACCCGGTGCAGTCGAATCTGATCAGGCTCTTGTATTCCTTAGTGACGGCATCCAGCAGGTTCCTTCCTGTGCCGGAGATCTCCTCGATCATAGGATCTGAGAAGTTCCAAAGGTTGTCGTCCAGCTGTTCCATGCTGCTCATGCCGCTGAGGATCACGGATACTTCCGGATGGCTTGCGACCCATTTGAAGGCCCACTGAACAGGAGTCGTATCGGATTCATCCTCGTCCCAGATCTCCTGGATCGAAGGCGGTACAGTCTGCGTAAGTCGGCCGCCCTTGAGAGGCTCCATAACAACGACGCCCATACCTTTGTCAGCCGCATACTTGAGACCTTCTTCGCCGGCCTGGAAATCCTTGTCCACGAAATTGAACTGTATCTGGCAGAAATCCCAATCGTATGCATCCACGATCTCTTTGAAAAGATCCAGATTGTCGTGGAAGGAAAAGCCGAGATATTTGATCTTGCCTTCCTTCTTCTTCTGGTCGAGGAAGCTGATCAGATCCGTCTTCTGCGTCTTTCTCCAGATCGGAGCATTGAGATTGTGGACCAGGAAGAAGTCGATGACATCGACTCCCAGTCTTTCGAAACTCTTGTTGAACAGACTCTCCTTATCCTCCTCGCTCCGGATGAGCCAAGGCGGGATCTTGTCTGCGATGAACACCTTATCGCGATAGCCGTCCTTCAGCGCCTCGCCGATGATCTTCTCACTCTTTGGATACGTGAACGCCGTGTCGATGTAGTTGACACCGCTGTCGATGGCTTTGCGGATCATTGCGACCGACAATTCCTGATCGATGCTGCCGTCCTCTGCCGTCGGCAGCCTCATCGCACCAAAGCCCAGCAGGGATACCTCTTCCCCTGTTTTACCCATTTTTCTGTACAGCATATATTACCTCCGTAAAACTATTAATAATTTACTCTCTTATCGCATCAAGGAAGTCCTCGAAATCCTCGAATCCACTGTGGATGAATTCGTAGAGGATCGGCTCCTTGAACTCGTACTTGGCCGTTGTCATGAGATACGGCGCCAGAAGGCTCACTTTGAGGCGCCTCTCCATGTTCCGTATATCTTCCAGTGTATATGCTGCAGCGATGAGCTGTCCGAAATCTGTCAAGTAGAAGATACCGTTGACATCGTTTGAAAGCATGAAGCAGTTGCTGTCCACATGCCCGTTGTTATCTTTGAAGGACATGAAAAGTCTGCCCGTTTCATGTCGCGACATGATCGATCGGAAGTTGATCGTCAGTTCCCCGAGATTTTCCTCGATATTCTCTTCGTCGAGAAGGACCTCATACACCGTCACGAACTCGGATTTCGCCAGTTTCATGGCAGCCTCCGCCGTGCTGATCTTAAAGCCCGAGCAGTATCGGAAGGAAGTGACCTTCAGGTTGCGAACGGAGAGCTCGGAGACGATGATCTCGTATTGACCGTTCTGTTCTACCAGGGATTCGCAAAGATACGTGATGGTGCCGTCAGCCGACTCTGAGGATATATCGATGACGTTTTTGCAAAAGGTCGTGCGGGTGTATTTATCATAGATGTCGATGGGGAAATCCCCGTTTCGCAGCCGTTCGGCTGCTCTGTAGTCCTGCCCGAAGCACCGCATCAGGAAGTAGTTGATGACCTGATAGTTCGAGTGGATCGGTCCGCAGATGGCGGACATCAGTGCTTCTCGTTCGTCTGGGTCCAGTGTGTCGCCCATATCCAGCAGGAAGCTGTACTCCTTCGAGTCTGCAGGATCCGGCAGGTGGTGCTGCCTGTTGAATTCTGTGTAGAATGTGATGAGTGCAGCCAGCTGCCTTTCGTCGATCTCGATCTTTTTGGCTCCGAGGCCGCCGATCATGGACTGCTCGATCTCACGGATCTCATCCATGGTGTCCAGGAAATCATCGGTCCGGAGGCTCTTGTACGTCTCCAGTCCCGTCTCCTCGCAGTCGATATAAAAAAACTGATGGAAGTCGCAGCGCTCCGGCTCGTCGGGCAGTACCCAATGTGCATGGATGGCCATGACACCCATAAGTCTCGTGTCAGTAACATATGCTGTCTTCAGTTGTTTGTTTTTCTCGCTTATAGGGGTGAGAAGTCCACCTCTTATGACCTCAAAAGGTTTATGCTCCAATTCTTTACCTCGCTTACAGACCCTCTTGTATTAATCATAAGTATACCTTATTTTGCGTAGTATTACTACTTGAAAACATAGGTAAATAATATATAATGAGGTGTAAGACATTGTAGAAAAGTACAAGGTCTCAGGGCTATGAGACCGATTCCATGTAAGACTTGAACGGAGGTCAGGAAATGAAGAGATTATTCACATCAGAATCAGTAACAGAAGGCCATCCTGATAAGCTTTGCGATCAGGTGTCTGATGCGATACTCGATGCCATCATGGAAGCAGACCCGATGGGCAGAGTTGCAGCTGAGACAACGGCGAACACAGGATATGTCATGGTGATGGGAGAGATCACCACGAATGCATATATCGATATCCAGAAGGTGGCAAGAGAGGTCATCTGTGATATCGGATACAACACAAGCGAATACGGATTCGACGGCAATGCATGTGCCGTCATCACATCCATCGACGAGCAGTCAGGTGACATCGCGATGGGCGTTGACAAGGCGCTGGAATACAAGCAGGGCGAACTTTCGGAGGAAGCAGAAGAAACAGGCGCAGGAGACCAGGGCATCATGTTCGGCTTCGCATGCGACGAAACACCGGAACTCATGCCGCTTCCGATATCACTGGCACATAAGCTGGCAAGACAGCTGACAAACGTGCGCAAGAGCGGGCTCCTCAGATACCTCAGACCGGACGGCAAGACTCAGGTCACGGTAGAATACGAGGACGACAAACCTGTCAGAGTGGACACCATCGTTGTTTCCACACAGCACGATCCTGACGTTTCCCTGGAGCAGATCAGAAGCGACATGATCAAGCACGTGATCAAGCCAGTTGTGGATCCTGCCCTTCTCGATGAGAACACGAAGTATTTCGTCAATCCGACAGGAAGATTCGTGATCGGCGGACCTCAGGGGGATTCAGGCCTCACAGGACGTAAGATAATCGTAGACACATATGGAGGATATGCTCGCCACGGCGGCGGCGCTTTCAGCGGCAAAGACCCTACGAAGGTAGACAGATCAGCAACTTACGCTGCAAGATACGTTGCTAAGAACCTTGTAGCGGCAGGACTTGCGAAGAAATGCGAGATCCAGCTGGCATATGCCATCGGAGTGGCAAGACCTGTATCCATACTCGTAGATTCCTTCGGTACAGGCGTCGTATCGGATGAGAAACTGGGAGAGATCATCTCAAGGAACTTCGACCTGAGACCTGCTGCGATCATCCGGAACCTGGACCTCAGAAGACCGATCTACAGACAGGTGGCAGCATACGGACACTTTGGAAGAACAGACATCGATGTGCCATGGGAAAAACTCGATAAAGTGGAACAGTTAAAGAAGGAGATATCACAATGAGCACGAAAGTCGCCAAATTCGGAGGATCATCAGTAGCAGATGCGCTTCAGATCAACAAGATAAGGGACATCATCAAAAATGATGATGATATCAAATACGTCGTAGTCTCGGCACCGGGCAAAAGATTCAAAGAAGACAGCAAGGTAACGGATCTTCTGTATCTGTGCATGTCACAGATCGAGCACAACATCCGTTTCGAACAGGTCTTCCAGGTGATCTGCGACAGATTCGTATCGGAGAAGATCAACCTGAAGGTGGATACAGATCTTCAGTCTGAATTCAATGTGATCGAGAAGGCCCTCAGAGAAGGCACAACAGCAGACTACATCGCAAGCAGAGGCGAATACCTCAACGCGATGATCATTGCTGACTACCTTGGCTACGATTTCGTAGATGCAGCAGGCATGGTGAAGTTCAGCGCCAAAGGCAAGTTCCTGGAAAAGGAAACGGACGAAGCCATCAGAGAAGAACTGGCCAAGCACGAAAGAGCTGTCATTCCTGGATTCTACGGAGCAAGACCTGACGGCAGCATCAAGACATTCTCAAGAGGCGGCTCAGATATCACAGGCGCACTGGTAGCGAAGGCAGTAGGTGCAGATGTGTACGAGAACTGGACCGACGTATCGGGCTTCCTGGCAGCAGACCCGAGGATCGTAGATGATCCGCGTCCGATCGCTCAGATCTCCTACAAAGAACTCAGAGAGTTATCATACATGGGAGCTTCCGTGCTCCACGAGGATGCCATCTATCCTGCAAGAGCAGCAGACATCCCGATCAACATCAGAAATACCAACAAGCCGGAAGACCCGGGCACGCTCATTACAGCAGAGCCGGGCAAACTCGAAGAAGGCCAGATCATCACAGGTATTGCAGGCCGCAAAGATTTCACGGTCATCAATATGTACAAGAACCAGATGAGCGACCTGAGAGGCTTCATCCGCAAGATCGCAGCGATCTTCGAAGAGCACGATATCCCGATCGAGCACATGCCTAGCGGCGTGGATACTTTGTCCATCGTCGTATCGAACCACTACCTCACAGAGGGCGTTGAGGACGT
>CAMNNV010000052.1 GCA_946546075.1 uncultured Bacillota bacterium
GTCTAAACACCACTGCCCCGTGGAGTTTGCTCCCGTCCGGGCTCTTTATGGCGACAATGTGTGCCCCGTCTTCCTTCGCGTACTCCAGAAGCACGCTGCTGGCTGACGGGATCTCATTTTTATAAACGATCTCTATGTCGCTGTAGGTGTCCCAGTACAGCTCATTTTCTAAGCCTTCCCGGGCGATCTCCATATAGGTGGAGTTGTGGACGTGCCCGTTGTAATCGTCCATGCAGCGATACGTCTCGATCACCCTGGTGGACGTCGGTTCGATGCTGAATTTGCGCGGGTTGATATACTTGTAGTCCGGGAAATTCTTCTCATCCACCGTCCCGAACCCCTCCATGAGTTCGTCTGTCATGCGAAGAGGATTGCCGGTTTCCCCGTCGATGGCGATCCAGATGGCGGAGCCCTTCGCTACGATTTCATCCCCAAGATATACGAGGTATTCGCGCTCCGAGCGGACCTTGGAATATCCGCTGACCCACGTGACGACCCGCAGGGTGCTGAACATTTCAGGCCTTCTGATCACCTGCATCTTGTAATTCATCGCCATCCATGAAACAGGGCTGATTCCTGAAGTGGCCGTGTGCCCCACCGTCTTCCCGTGGAGCATCGTAATGTTAGAAAACATCTCAAGAAGTGCTCTGTCGGTCAGTTTCTTGTTCATGTCTACATCCATGGCACCTGCAAAAAACTCTTTCTCAAACTTCATGTGTGTTCTCCTTAAAAATATCAGTTATCGTAGTCGACAAATACCGTGCCTTTCTTCTTATCGAGGTCGACCCTCAGCTCTGTCCAGCCGAAGACCTCGATATCATACTCTACACCATACCCTTCGTCCCCCACTGTGAGGCTGCCTTGCGGCTGATCCAGCTCCGGCAGATCCCCCTTCTTGCAGGTGAATGTGAGTGTCTCTTTTTCGCCTGCCGCGATGACGGCGTCTTTATCGATCGTCAGTTCATAGCTGACGGTCTTGCCTTTTTTGTTCTTTGTCGCGAAGACGGTGCGGGTCCCCTTATCGATCTTGAGCCCCGCATTATATTTATGGCTCTTTACCGTGAGGGTAAGAGTGTCCCCTTCCGTTTTGAACTTGGTGACTTCGTACTGTCCGATGAAGTTCACTGCCGCAAGCTGCAGGCTCTCCGAGTACTCGGATACGATGCGCTCCCCGTTCTCCTCTGCGAACGTGCGGGCTTTGTACGTATAGGATGTGCCCGGCTTTACGGATGTATCGTGCAGATCAAAGGCTTCCGCGCTGCCCCCTTCGGGGATCTCCGGTTCGACGCGCTCGAACTTCTTATCGCCCTTCGCTTTGCGATATAACTCGACACCATCCGCATCCATACCGCCATCCTTTTGGACGTAAAGATAGATGCACTGCGGACTGTTCTCGTCGTTCTCACCGTAGCCGCCGTTGAGCAGTTCGGGCTTGGCAAGTCCCGCACATTCATACTGCGTGACGTTCTTATCGAAATTGTCGCACAGCAGCTTATCCTTGCCATATCCTTTTATGACATACGTGTAGTAGTGCCCGTTCTCCACTTTCTCATCATCGAATGAGGCGTGAAAGGCGGATACGCTGCCGATCTTATCGTATTTTTTGAAAGGGACGTTGTCCGATGTATAGATTTCCCCTGTGATGTCCGTCCTGTAGATGTCGTAGTGGAAGACGCCCCACTTCCTGTCCCATTTGACATGGATCTTCCCCGGGTGGGAAGTCGTCTCGTAGCTCGTTTTGACGACTTTGTTTCCGCCGTATGCGTACAGCAATCCTGCGGTCAGGATGGCTGCAAGTATCAGCAGTACGGATACCCGCAATATACGCTTCAACTATCTCGCCTTCCTTCTCGGGCCTACTATGATGGAAATAATAACTGCGATGAGCAGGAATCCCTGGTAGAACAGGAACGGCACGATGGTGATGCTTCCGATCCCTGCGATACCTGCTGCGATGAGCAGCTGTGCACCGTATGGGATGATGCCCTGCCAGATGCAGGAGAATATATCAAGTATAGACGCAGCTCTTGCAGGAGGAACGTCGAATTCTTCGCTTACGTTCTTAGCCAGAGGTCCAGCCATTACGATGGCTACCGTGTTGTTCGCTGTAGCGATGTCCATGATGGAAACCAGGACACCGATACCAAGTTCTCCGCCTCTTCTGCTCTTGAATCCTCTGCGGATGAGATTCAATATGAATTCAAAACCTCCGAACTCCTTCATCAGAGCTCCGATGGATGCTACGAGGATCGTTACGATCATTGTCTCGAACATGCCCTTTGTTCCCTCGCCCATTGCGCTGAGCGCAGTGCTGACGGTAAGGGATTTCGTCAGGATACCTGTGATCATACTGAGGATCGTACCGCATCCGAGAACGATGAATACATTTACACCGCAAAGTGCTGCGATCAGTACTACGAAGTACGGCATAGCCTGCCAGAAGTTGAAATCGAAGTGCTCCAGCTGAGCTCCCGTATTTCTCAGGCATACGACCACGAGAAGAATGAGAGTCGCAATGGCTGCAGGAAGAGCGATCCTGAAGTTTGCTCTGAACTTCTCTTTCATCTCGATGCCCTGTGTCTTCGTCGCTGCGATGGTCGTATCACTGATGAATGACAGGTTGTCACCAAACATTGCGCCGCCGACTACCGTTGCAACACAGAAAGCCAGGTTGAGGTTCGCATCGTTTGCGACACTCATTGCGATCGGTGTGAGAACGGTGATCGTTCCGCAGGATGTACCCATGGCCATGGATATGATACAAGCGATGATGAACAGTCCCGGTATCGCAAAGCCTGACGGTATGATATTCAGGAACATGTGCGCCGTACTTTCTGCACCGCCTGCTGCTCCTGCCACGCCGCTGAATGCGCCGGCCAGCAGGAATATGTAAAGCATGATGGTGATGTTATCATCCCCGATGCCCTTGGCACATGCCGAGATCTTCTCGTCGAAAGGAAGATCCTTGTTCTGGATGAATGCCACTGCAAGTGCGATCATGAATGCCACGACAACTGACATGACATAGAATCCCATGCCGCCCTCAACAGGGTTTATGTACTCGTAATAGATACCACTTCCCAGATAGACCACCAGGAAGATGATGATCGGCAGTAACGCCAGACCGTTAGGTTGTTTCTTTTCCATTTTGAATTCTCCTTGCTGCTGAATAATCGTGTAAAGTTAATTATATCACAGATGCCAATGGTTGGAAGTCAAAAAAATTCAGAAAACCCCAAGAACCTAATCTTGAGGTTTTCATTTTTGGAAGTAATGAACTACGTCATTTCCTTATGTTATATGCCGAGCCACCGGTCGCTGCTCTCCACTACGGCTTCCCCTGCGGTCAGAGACGCTGACACATTGATGATGCGCTGGTTCCTGCTCCCCTTGAAGGCGAGTTCCAGGCTGCGCTCCGACTCTTCATAGGGACCGTCGATGAGAACATCGATGGACTCTAAGAGATCCCTGCGGGCATCCTTTGCATCATAAAGTTCTTCGAAGGTATAGCCGCTGTAGGATGCGACTTCGTAACCCGACTCTTTGAGAAGACCTGCGAACTTCGTGAATTCTTCTGCCTGCGCGAAAGGCTCACCGCCGGAAAAGGTCACGCCGTGGCAGAGAGGATTAGCCTCTACGATCTCCAGGAGCTTCTCGGGTTCGAATCCCGTTCCTCCTTCGAAGGCCCAGGTCTCCGGATTGTGACATCCGTGGCATCTGTGAGGACAGCCCTGCGCGAAAAACGCTGTGCGTATGCCGGGGCCGTCAACGATGCTGTCTTCCTGTATTCCTGCTAAATATATCATTAGTGCTCAAGCCCGTGCTTTACTCTGTCTCTTTCTTCTGCGCGCTTCGCGTCGTTCCACTTGTCCATCGTTCCTACGAGATATCCTGTGATCCTGCGGATCCTCTCGAAACTAACGCCTTCTCCCATTCTCTCCTGCTTAGCAGTGATGTTGATATTCTCTGTCATTTCTTTTTCCTCCTATTATTCGATTCCCTGGAATGCCGGCATCTCAGGGTAAAGTTTCTTGAGCTGCTGTGCTCTTTCAAATGGTATCTGCTCACCTTCACGTCTTCCACATCTCGGACATACATCTCCGATGACGCCTACGTATCCGCAGACAGGGTCTCTGTCTACCGGATGGTTGATGCTGCCGTAACCTACGCCTGCATCGTGCATCCATCTTACGACGGTCTCGAATGCCTCTACGTTCTTCGCCGTATCGCCATCCAGCTCTACATAGCTGATGTGGCCGGCGTTACAAAGGGCATGGTATGGTGCTTCCAGGCGGATCTTGTCGTATGCTGAGATCGGGAACCATACCGGTACGTGGAAACTGTTGGTGTAATATTCTTTATCTGTAACTCCCTTGATCTTGCCGTATCTGTGCTGATCCTGTCTGATGAATCTGCCGGAGAGGCCTTCTGCCGGTGTGGCGAGGAGTGTGAAGTTCATCTTCAACTCCTGCGACTTGTTGTTGCAGAATTCTCTCATGTGGCCGATGATTTCAAGGCCCTTGGCTTCGGATTCTTCGGATTCTCCGTGGTGCTTGCCGTAGAGAACCGTCAGTGTTTCTGCCAGACCGATGAATCCCATGGAGAGTGTTCCGTGCTTGAGGACTTCTCTCAGCTCATCGGTGAGCTTGAGCTTGTCGGAATCCAGCCATACGCCCTGTCCCATCAGGAACGGGAAGTTATATACGTGCTTGCTTGCCTGTATCTCGAATCTGTCGAGGAGCTGCTGTGCCACGAGTTCCATCATAGCGTCCAGTTTCTCGTAGAAGACCTTCTCATCGCCCTTGGCTTCCAGTGCCAGTCTCGGCAGGTTGATGGATGTGAAGGACAGGTTGCCTCTTGAGAAAGCGATCTCTCTGTCAGGGTCATAGACGTTACCCATTACCCTGGTCCTGCATCCCATGGTGGCTACCTCTGTCTCCGGTCTTCCCGGTACGTAGTACTGGAGGTTGAATGGTGCATCCAGGAACGTATAGTTCGGGAAGAGCCTCTTGGCGCTTACCTTGCAGCTCAGATGGAACAGATCGTAGTTCGGATCTTCTTTGTTGTAGTTGACGCCTTCCTTGACCTTGAAGATGTGGATCGGGAAGATGCATGTCTCACCGTGTCCGAGGCCTGCATCCAGTGCCAACAGGATGTTCTTGATGGCCATCCTGCCCTCAGGAGTGGTGTCAGTACCGTAGTTGATGGATGAGAACGGTGTCTGTGCACCGGCTCTCGAATGCATCGTATTCAGGTTGTGTACGAGACCTTCCATGGCCTGGTACGTATCTCTGTCCGTCTTCTCAAATGACCTCTTGGCTGCTCTCTTCGCAAACTTCAGAGCTTCTTCTGTCGTTACGAAATCGTACGCCGCTGTCAGTTCTTCTGCAAAGGCGTCACGCAGTGCATCATCGCACTCCATTCTGATGGAGATGCCGCTCTTTCTCTCTGCGGCAGCTGCCACTTCCTTCATGGTAGGAAGGACATCATCCATGTCATACTTGTCTTCGATGATGTCTGCCATCGTTCTGATGAAGGTCTTGCGGTATGTCTTGGCAATACCCTCTGCCATAGCGTAATCGAAGTTCGGGATGGACTGTCCGCCGTGCTGGTCATTCTGGTTCGACTGGATCGCGATAGCTGCCAGTGCTGCATAGCTCTGGATGCTCTGAGGCTCTCTCAGATATCCGTGTCCAGTGGAGAAGCCATCATGGAACAGCTTCAGTATATCGATCTGACAACAAGTCGTCGTCATGGAATAAAAATCAAAGTCATGGATATGGATGTCGCCTTCGCTGTATGCCTTCGCATGCTCCGGTCTCAGAAGGTACATCTCGTTATATGCCTTCGCACCTGCAGCACCGATCTGCAGCATAGCGCCCATAGCTGTATTACCATCTATGTTGGCATTGTCACGCTTCATATCGCTGATGCGCGCATCCACATTGGTGATCTCATCGATGGTCTTCATCAGAGAGGTATGTGCTTCTCTGACTCTCGTTCTGTCGGATCTGTAAAGGATGTATGCCTTGGCAGCTGCCGGGAAGCCGTGATCCATCAGTTCCTTCTCTACGAAGTCCTGGATGCTCTCGATATCAGGTGCTTCTGTTACAAATTTCGCTTCCAGATCTCTCTGGACTGCGTTGGCAACATTCGCCGCATCTGATGCATCACCGTCGCTTGCAGCTGTCATTGCCTTGAGGATCGCGTTTGCGATCTTGCTCTCGTCGTACAGTACGACTCTTCCATCTCTCTTAATAATACTGTGTATCATCTCAAACTCCACAAACAAACAAAATTTAGCCATATTGCCTATGCTATTATTTAAACACAATATATGGGTGCTGTCAATAGGACAACACCCAATATATGCTACCAGTTTTTGTATTTTTATTCAGAGCGAGTTCTGATCAGAACAGCAGATGCGCGATCGGACAGACGATGAGGATACTTATAATAGTACGTTCCAGGAAGATCACGAAGAGCTCCAGAATGTTCACAGGGAGCTTGGATCCCAGTATCAAGCCACCGACTTCATCAAGGAAAAGTACCTGGGTGATGGAGATCACTGCGACGATGAACTTCGTCATATCTGCAGCACCGGGTCCTGAAATGATGATGGCCGGAGTAAACATATCTGTAAATCCGACGACCATCGTGGACACAGCTGCCTTTGTATTTGATGGGGATCATGATGATCACGATCCCGATGATCGACGGGATGAGAAAGCCCGCCATCAGTTTTGCTCTGTGTTTATCCATGTTACCTTCCTCGGATTTTTTATGCGAGGAGATTATATCATATTTGGAGAGTATAATTGAATGTTGTGGTATGATAATGATGATAGTTACTGCGCCTTTTGATTTTAGGTGGATGAGATGAAGATGTTTCAGGTATCAACACTGCAGGCTCTTGCACTTGGATATTCCCGTTCCGTTGTAACAGTCAGGCAGCTGCTGGAGCACGGCAGCATAGGACTTGGCACTTTTGAAGATGTGAACGGTGAAATGATCGTTGTGGACGGGCAGTGCTTCCGGGCTACGGAAGATGGCACTGCTTATGAAGCCGCTCCGGATATGGGAGTCCCTTTCGCTTCTGTCGCTTCGGCTGACGCCGGCTTGGAATTTGATATAGAAAAGATCGGTGATATCGAAAAGCTCAAGGAGATCCTCACTTTGAAGATCGAGGAGGATTTCGGGCTGAACAGCATGCACATCGCCAGGATCGACGGTTCATTTGGGATCGTGCGTGCCCGTTCCGAATCCGCATACCGCTCCCACCACGTGGATCTCAAAGATATCCTCTCCAAGACGCAGCGGGACTTCGCCTTCGAGAATATCAGCGGCTCGCTGGTATGCATCTACTACCCTGACTACATGGATGGGATCAATGCTCCCGGCTGGCATATCCATTTCTTATCGGAAGACAAAACGAAAGGCGGACACGTATTCGATCTGTCCATTTCCGAGGCACAGGTGATGCTGTCTAAGATCAACGAGATCGAGATCCAGCTGCCGAGCGAGCCGGCATTCGATACTTACTCGCTCAAGCAGGCTTCGGGGGATGACATCAAGAAAGTGGAACAAGGAGACGGGAGATAGACGTTTGAGATCATAACCACGTTTCTTGATACGTTTGTAGTCTTTGCGAAATTTTGTGGTAGTAACTAGCTGTAGCATGCTCATTCCTCTGCATCAAGTTCATCAAGATCCCTGAATCTGCCAGATTCTACATCTTCAAGCCCATTTTGAATCT
>CAMNNV010000053.1 GCA_946546075.1 uncultured Bacillota bacterium
GACGGCTGACGGCAGTCCCATGCTGGAGGTGCTGGACAGCCTCTTCGGACCGGAAGGTCAGTGGGGAAAACCCGGATATGAGATACTGAATCCCGACGGGTCCCTGAACAGGCAGGCCACGGCGGATCTCGTGTTCAACGATCCGGACAAAAAGATAAAGTTCGATGACGTGATGATCACGGAGATCGTAAAGATCATAGATGAGAAGGTAAGGGAATATCGCGAGGATGGCGGCAGTCCCGTTCTTCTCGATGCGCCTCTTCTGTTTGAGGCAGGGCTCGAGACACGCTGCGATAAGGTGCTTCTTATCGTTGCAGATATGGATGTCCGCATTGCGAGAGTCTGCGAAAGAGACGGTATTTCTGCCCGCCAGGTGCGGGACCGCATCGATAACCAGATGAGCGACGAGGAGAAGAAAAAGAGGTCGGATCACATCGTAGATAATTCGGAAGATGTAGAGCATTTGTACCATCAGCTGGATGGATTCGCTGCGACTTTGGGACTGTAAGTTTTTTCGAAACAGATGAAATTTATCATTGACAAGAAGTCCCTTAATGAGTATTATAGTTAAGGTACGGACAACGTACATATGCGGCCTTGGCGGAATAGGCAGACGCGCACGTTTGAGGGGCGTGTGGGAGACCGTACCGGTTCAAGTCCGGTAGGCCGCACCATGATAAATGGCAATCGATTTGAAGTCGGTTGCCATATTTATTTACTTTGAATAAACATACTAAAACATTGCTATATTGTACCCATTTGGTATAATAACAAAGTAAGTTCACACTAATTTGGGAGAAATGAAGTGTTAGCAAAATTCAGTGTCAAAAAACCACTCACAATTTTTGTCGCCGTGATCATCGTTCTTGTTTTCGGCGGTATTTCTATATACAAAATGACTCCCGATCTTTTCCCAAGTGTAGATACGCCGGTCGTACTGGTGATGACCACATATCCGGGCGCCAGTCCGGAGGAGGCGGAGACTGAAGTAACGAAACCTATGGAGCAGTCTCTTGCGACACTTGCAAATCTCGAAGAAATCAATTCCGTTTCCGGCGACAACTATTCCATGATCCAGATGAACTTCACCGATGGTGTAGATATGGACGTGGTGTCGGTAGATATAAGTCAGAAGATCGACCAGATCGAAGGATTCCTTCCTGAAACAGCCAGCGCACCTGTGGTGATGAAGATGAGCATGGACATCATGCCTTCCGTCATCGCAGCAGTTGAGATGGGAGATAAGAGCCCTGCAGAGATCTCAAAAATCGTCGAAGATGACCTTATGACGCCGCTGGAAGGAACGGAAGGCGTGGCAACGGTCAACGCCATGGGTCTCGTAGACAGCGACATCCAGGTAGTCCTTTCCCAGAAGAAGATCGACAAGGTCAACGACAGGATCGGCGCCAAGGTCGCCGGTGAATTCAATTCTGCCAAGTCCAAGGTCAAGAAGGGGATAAACCAGGCCAACAAAGGCAAGAAGCAGATCAAGAAGGGCAAGAAGGCCATTGTCAAAGGCGAGAAGAAAGCAGCAAGCGAATTCGCCAAGGCCAAGAGCCAGCTTGAAAATACAAAGTCCGGCCTCAAGGACATGAGAACGACACTTTCTGTTCTCAATGAAGGGTATCAGCGCATCAAAGATGACCCGATACTCGGTCCTTCAGCAGAATCACAGCTGAGGATCGAACTGGACAGGATCAATAAGCAGTACGGCCTGGATCTTACTCCTGAGAATATGGGCTCTGCTGTAACGGAAATGGACGATCAGATCAAGAAGATCGACGAAGCGCTGAAACAGGCCGATTCCCAGCAGTCCATCACGGACTTCCAGCTCAGCAGCAAATATGCAGAACTATCAGCGGCAGAAGGTACGATCGCATCCACAGTCGGGCAGCTCCAGTCAACACTTAGTCAGATCGATGCACAGAAAGAAGCTGCGCTCTCCGCAGCGGACCTGGACGGAGCCCTGACGATGAACAATGTTTCAGCCATCCTGACGGCGCAGAACTTCAGCATGCCTGCAGGATACGTCACAGATGGGGATTCCCAGATCCTCGTCAGCGTAGGCGATAAGATCAGAGACAAGGACGAACTGGAAAATCTGATCCTTCTGGATCCCGGTATCGACGGCATAGATCCGATCAGACTCAGTGACATCGCAACAGTCACATACGGCTCCGATGACGAAGAATCCTACGCGAAAGTCAACGGCAAGAACGGCGTATGTCTTGCTTTCACGAAGCAGTCTACCTATGCCACAGCAGACGTCTGCGACAATATCATAGATAAATTCGATTCCCTCGAAAAGAAGTATAAGGGACTCCATTTCGTTTCCCTTTACAACGGGGGAGATTACATCCATATCGTTATCAGTTCAGTACTCCGCAACCTCCTGCTTGGAGCGATCCTTGCGATGCTGATACTCCTTGTGTTCCTGCGGGATATCAGGCCGACTATCATCACCGCAATCAGCATACCGCTGAGCGTGCTTTTCGCACTGGTGCTCATGTATTTCTCCGGTGTCACGCTCAATATGGTCAGCATGGCAGGTCTTGCTATCGGAGTAGGAATGCTGGTGGACAATTCCATTGTTGTCATCGAGAATATTTTCCGGCTGAGGAGCATGGGATACAGCAGGACCCAGGCAGCCGTTTCCGGTGCCGTACAGGTGGCAGGCGCCATCACGGCATCCACCTTGACGACGATCTGCGTATTCGTACCGATCATCTTCGTAAACGGCATGACGAGGGATATTTTCCAGGATCTCGCACTGACTGTATCGTATTCCCTCATCGCCAGCCTTATCATAGCCCTCACACTGGTTCCTGCCATGGCAAAGGGCCTTCTCAAGGGGCAGGGCGCCAATGCGATGCTCAGACAGGACGGCATAGTCGTAAAGAACTACAGAAGGGCAGCAGTCTGGTCTTTGAGGCACAAAAAAATCACGATCCTCGTGGCCTTCGGGCTTCTCATAGCATCCGGTGCTCTTTCGCTCACACAGGGCTTTGAGTTCATGCCAAAAATGTCAACGCCGCAGATTTCTGCGAATATACAGATGCCGGAAGAGAGCACGATCGAGGACACGACGGTGGCCTGCGATGATATCTCGGAGCAGCTGCGCAAGATCGATGGTGTGGATCACGTCGGACTGATGCTTTCCAGCAACACTTTGGGAATGCTGGGCATGGATTCCGGTACGGATGTAACGGAAGTATCCATGTACATCATGATGGATGAAAGCAAACTGGATAATGTCCCGAAGGTGACGAAGTGCATCGAGAAGCTGGCAGAGAAACATAAATGTGAGATCGTCACTTCTGCGGACATGGATATGTCAACCATGATGGGTGGATCCGATATCTCCATGACGCTCTATAACGATGATCTTGATGACCTTAGATTGTCGGGCAAGGCGATCGAGGAGGAACTCCATCAGATCGAGGGACTGGAAGATATTTCGGATATCGACGAAGACAGTTCTGAAGAGCTGCATGTAGTCGTCAAGAAAAACAAGGCAATGAAGAAGGGGCTCACCGTTGCTCAGGTATATCAGCAGGTAAGTGAGAAACTGGCAGAGGAGACGAAGGCGACTTCCATAAAGCAGGATGAAGACACCATCGATGTGGTCATCGAAAATGCTACGAAGGACAACTTCACGAAGGAAGACCTGCGAAATATGGAGCTTACCGTAACCGATGCTCAGGGCAAAAAAGAAAAGGTAAAGCTCACGGATATCGCTGCACTGAATCCTGACGCTTCCATGAATGAGATCAATCATGAAGGGCAGAAGAGAAGCCTTACGGTCACCGCTTCACTCAAGGATGGATATAACATCACGAAGATGAGTGACAAAGTCAAAAATACCATAGAATCAAAAGACCTTCTCGTAGGGGCTACGGACATCGATTACGGCGGCCAGAACGAAGAGATCATGGATTCCATGAAGCAGATGGTGGAGATGCTGCTGGTAGGATTCCTGCTGATCTATCTCGTGATGGTAGCACAGTTCCAGTCCCTGAGATCGCCGTTCATCATCATATTCACCGTACCTCTCGCATTCACAGGAGGTATGCTGGCACTGCTTATCACAGGGCAGACCGTTAGTGTCGTATCTATGATGGGATTCATTATGCTCATGGGTGTCGTAGTCAATAACGGTATCGTTCTCGTAGACTGCATCAACCGCTTCAGACTGGAAGGCATGCCTATGACGGAAGCGATCATCAATGCAGGCGCAGTCAGAATGAGGCCTGTTATCATGACTGCAATGACAACGGTACTCGGTCTGATCCCGCTCGGACTTGGCCTTGGTACCGGCGCCGAAATGATGCAGCCGGTAGCGATCGTCTGCATAGGCGGACTGATCTATGCGACCCTTACGACACTCCTCGTTGTGCCTGTAATGTACAAGCTTTTCGCACGCAAGCATATGGAGAAAATAGCCGAAGAAGAACTTGAAATCGTTAACGTCTGATGCTATAATTATCCCGATATGCCGGCGTGATGGAATTGGCAGACGTGCGGGACTCAAAATCCCGTGGTGGCAACACCGTATGGGTTCGACCCCCATCGCCGGCACCACATAAACCCGGTCATTTTAAATCAATTTACTTAATTGGAGGAATATAAAAATGTCTAATACTTTTGTTTCGATCCTGCCTTTAGTTTTACTTCTTGTTGTAATGTACTTCCTGCTCATCAGACCGCAGAAGAAAAAAGAAAAAGAAGTCAACAGCATGAGAAGTTCGATCCAGGTTGGAGATGAGATCATCACGATTGGTGGTATCTGTGCTAAGGTCGTCAAGACGAAGGACGAGTCCCTTATCGTACAGGTTGGTGCAGATAAGGTCAAATTCGAGATCATGAGATGGTCTGTATCAAAAGTCGTTGAATCTGCAGGAGCTCCGGAAGAAGCACCTGAAGAAGAGAAGAAGCCGGCTATGCCTAAGAGACTCGGCAAGAAGGCAGCTGCAGAAGAACCTGCTGAAGAGGCAGTAAGCGAAGCAGAAGAGAAGGTTGAAGAAGTCGAAGAAATCGTAGAAGAAGCTGAATAATCACAGCTGATGCATTAGATTTACGAAGACAGGAGGAGATGGATCCGTTCCATCTCCTTTTTGCATCCTATTTTGCTCAAGAATCTTGAAAAATCAAGCTTTCTCCCTTGTGAATTAGCACTCAAAGTAGTATTATGTTATATGTATGACTTATAAGTAGGTCATCAATGACATCTTTGGGAAAATGACACAAAATAACGTTTTTGGAGGAATTATATGAAACCTGGTGTTAAGAAGTTTTTCGCCGTATTTTTTGCAGTAATCATCGCAATCGGGTGGTTCCTTACGCTTATCGGTATAGGGCCTGTTGAGCCACTCAAGGACAGAATGAAACTCGGCCTCGATGTTAAGGGCGGTGTTTACGTTGTCATGGAGGCCACGAACACGGACCTGACAGGGGATGAACTCAGAGAGACTATGGAACAGACGCAGGCCGTCATTGAAGAACGAGTCAATCAGATGGGCCTTGCAGAGCCAACGGTCACCATAGAAGGCGAGAAGCGTATCAGGGTTGAGCTTCCTGGAGCTGAGGATGCAGAAGAAGCCATCGAACAGATCGGTAAGACTGCACAGCTTCAGTTCGCATTAGCTGACGGCACATTCGTCCTTGACGGAGGTAACGTCAAAGATGCACAGCAGACGCAGGACAACGAAGCTGCAGGATATGCAGTATGTCTTGAGTTCGACTCGGCAGGAGCTGAAGCATTTTATGAAGCAACAAAAAAAGCATATAACGGAGAAGTCAAGTCCAACATAGATGGCGTCAGGGACAATGCGATCATGATCATCCTGGACGGTGAGATCATTTCTGCACCAGCAGTTGATAATGGACCGATCAGCGGCGGAAGCTGCAGCATCACTGGTAACTTCAGCCAGGAAGAAGCATCGAATCTCGCAGCCCTCATCAGGGGCGGTGCCCTTCCACTGGAACTGAAGGAAGTCACATCTTCCGTACAGTCCGCTAAGATCGGCTACAATGCTCTTGAGATGAGTGTATATGCCGGAATCATCGGCCTGATACTCGTTATGATCATGATGATCGTAGCATACAGAGGTATGGGTGTAGCAGCAGACCTGGCACTCATGCTCTACGTACTGCTCCTTCTGAACATCATGTCTGTTATGGGAAGCGTTCTCACACTTCCGGGAATGGCAGGTATCATACTTTCGGTAGGTATGGCGGTAGACGCCAATGTAATCATATTCTCGCGAATACGTGAGGAAATCGCCTCGGGCAAGACGGTGCGTGTGGCTGCTCAGGAAGGTAGCAAGCGCGCAATGAATACGATCTTCGACTCACAGGTAACGACACTGATCGCTGCAGTTATCCTCTATGAGATCGGAACAAGTTCGGTAAGAGGATTTGCGTTCACATTCATGCTTGGTATCGTGATCGGTATCTTTACAGCACTCGTTGTAACGCAGCTCTATATCGGACTGATGGCAAACAGCGATGCATTCGCTTCACCGAAGTACTACGGCATGAGGCATGACGGAACTCCATCCTTCCAGTTCAAGAGGATGTTCCACTTCATAAAGTACAGGAAGAAATTCTATGCTGTATCGATCATCATCATGCTTCTTGGTGCAGGCTGTGCCGTATTCCACGGTGGTCTGAACTATGGTATCGACTTCACAGGCGGTACCATGATCCAGATGGATATGGGCAAGCAGGTAGAGACTTCCGATGTGGCTAAGGCCATCAAGAAGTTCGACCTCGACCCTGAGATCATCTATTCAGGAGCTAACAACGAGCAGATCGTCATCCGAACGATCACTGACCTGGATAATGAAGCCAGAGCCGAAGTGATCAATGCCATCAACGAAGAATTCGGAACGACAGATGAAGATGTCGTGGCTCAGGAACTCTTCGGACCGTCCATCGGTAAGGAGCTGAGAAACAACGCGATACTGGCGATCGTCATTGCAGCGCTTTGTATGCTGATCTACATCAGGATAAGGTTCCGCAACTGGAAGTACGGTGCATCGTCACTTCTCGGCGTACTCCATGATGTACTCATCGTCATTTCGTTCTATTCGATCTTCAGCGTAACGGTTAACAACCCGTTCATCGCAGGTGTACTTACGGTAGTAGGTTATTCCATCAACGATACGATCGTAATATTCGACAGAGTACGAGAGAATTCAAGATACGCCCGCAGACAGGATATCGAGAATACTTTGGATAAGAGTATCAACCAGACACTGGGCAGGTCCCTCATGACATCAGCAACGACCCTGATCGTTATGGTACCTCTCGTGATCATGGGAGGAGAAGCCATCAGAGAATTCGTAATTCCTCTTATGATCGGTGTTATAGCAGGTACATATTCATCCATCGCGATGTGTTCACCGCTGTACTATGAATTCAACAAACCGGGCCAGCTCAGCAAGTATGAGAGACAGGTAGAGCACAACATGAAGCAGGCGAAGAAGGAGAAGAAGAAATATCTCCAGAACAAGACAGAAGAGCCTGAAGCACTTCCTGAAGCTGAAGACCTTCCGGAAGAAACGATAGAAGCACCAAAAGAAGAGCAGGTAATGGACAACGCTCCTGAGATTTCCGAAGAGATCCCGGCAGAGACCGTTGCCGAAACAGTAGAAGAACCAAAAGCTGAAACTGAGGCACCGAAGCCAAAGACAAGCGAAAGACGTTCCAAGAGATACGTCAAAGGACCGAAAAAGTAGATCAC
>CAMNNV010000054.1 GCA_946546075.1 uncultured Bacillota bacterium
CGGTGATTTGCCATCTCCGTTTCGAAGCTTTCAGGTCAGAGACAGCACATGGACACAACTCTGGAGAGAATGTTCTCGAAACATCGTCGAAGAGGTAACCGCATCTTTTGATCAGGATGCGATAAGCTATCAGACAAAAGGACAGAGATCAAGTGGCAGTATCATTGCCATGCACTCTGTCTTTTTATATTTTTTTGAACAGGGCGCATGGCATTAGGAAGAAAAGGTGTTTCATGATTTTTATCAAAGGTATCACTTGCTTATTGCTGGCGCTCGCGCTGTTTTCCGTTTTCAGCATGAAGGCGCCAAAGGGATCGGAAGCTATGAGTGGTCTTGCAGGCGCTGCCGTGACCACATTTCTCGTTGAAGCTCTCTGCGGATGTATCGGCGGAGATCTGTTCAACATCCAGTTCATGGCCGAGATCGGAGAAACCGCTGGTTCCATGGGTGGTGTGGCCGCCGCTGCACTTGTCCCTATCACGATGGGAGCCAACCCGATATTCGGTGTCGCTGCCGCTGCAGTATCAGCAGGACACGGCATCCTCCCCGGTTTCATCGCAGGATATGCAGCATACTGGCTCGCAGTCCTCATCGAACGTTATCTCCCAACAGGAATAGACACGATCGTCGGAGCCATCTTAACTGCGGTCGCAGCGCGCTTCATCGTCGTAGAAAGCGCACCTTTTGTAGATAAGCTCCTCAGCGTCATCGGAGATTCCGTCATGTCCGCTACCGATCAGGCTCCCCTCCTCATGGGATTCATCCTCGGCGGCATCATGAAGATGGTGTGCACATCACCATTATCCTCCATGGCCCTCACCGCTATGCTGGGTCTCACAGGTCTTCCGATGGGCATCGCCTCCATGGCATGCGTCGGCGGAGCATTCAGCAACGGCATCGTATTCCACAGACTTGGTGTCGGCAACACCGGCCAGGTCCTGGCCGTTATGATCGAGCCTCTCACACAGGCAGACCTCGTGACCAAGAACGCATTCCCTCTTTACTCCTGCAACTTCTTTGCAGGCGGCCTGTCAGGAATGATCGCAGTAACGCTCGGAGTCATCAACAATGCTCCCGGAACGGCATCACCACTGCCTGGCCTTCTGGCACCGTTTGCGTTCAATGATCCGCAGACAGTACTCATCGCAGCTGCAGGTGCTGCATTATCCGGCATCATATGCGGACTCGTCGGCACACAGCTGATCTCAAGCACGAAAGTGGGCAGGTTCCTTCTCGAAAAGACATGCCAGACAACATAAAAGGCGACAATATCCAAAGCAAACGACCGCGCAGATCCACTGTGCGGTCTTCCACTTTTTTGAAGACAATGTGATGGTATGATTCATAAACTCCACATTTTGTGTATATATCCGCTCCATAATCCGGCAGTATCATAAGCCCATAAACAAGGAGGCAGAAATGGATACGAAACAACGGATAATCAGAAATGTGATCATGGGAGCGATCATACTCGCCATGGGAGTATCGATGTTTTTCACGATACACGCCAAGACAACGCAGGGCCCGCAGGGAGCACCTCCGGGCAGCGAGTCCATGCAAAGCGGTGAAATGCCATCGCAGCAGAGCGGCGATCAAAACAGCGACAGCTCATCGCAAAGCGGCGACAGCTCATCGCAAAGCAGCGACACCACACAGAGCGGCCAGATGCAGGCCCCACCGGATAAACCGGATGGCGATAGCCAGGGAGCACCACCATCGAATGGCTCCGAAAACAGCGGCAAGTCTTCTTCCGGTAACGAAGGCAGCGGAGACGCTCCGCAGGGACAGCCACCTGCAGGAGATCCACCATCCGGACAGCCGCCACAGGGAAATGATCCAGCTGACGGGAATTCCTCTGACAGCAATGCTTCCAGCGGAGCACCGAACGGGAGCATGCAGGCTCCTCCTGATATGAACAACAAATCTATCGGAGCAGGCACCTACGCACTTTTGGGCGGCGAGGCACTGATCATGGCACTGGCCATCGTATACCTCATTCTCTCAAAGGGCAATACACTGACATTCTCCCAGACACTCCGCGGCAGCAAGCGCAAGATCGCCCTGGCAGCCATTGCAGTATCTCTGGCTGGAGGAATCACTGCAGCAGATGTAGCTTTGGCAAATCACGGCGCACAGCAGGGACCGCCTTCACAGACGGAACAGCAGGATCAGAGCTCCGTAGAAGCAAAGGGCGTCAAGACGGTCGATGGTACTACAGAAAGCTTAGATGGCACCTACGATTCCACGGAAGAAGATACAAGTTCCATCCTGGTCACAAATGGCGGGAACATGACTCTTGAGGGTGCAACGGTAACAAAGACAGGCGACAGCACCAGCACTGAATCATCGGAATTCAGCGGAGTGAATGCCGGTATACTCACACAGGAAGGCTCCACTTCAACGATAAAAAGCAGCACCATAACGACCGATGCATCGGGAAGTAACGCCATATTTTCCACCGGCACCGATGCTAAGGTATACGTGAGCGATACAACGATAACGACGACAGGCGAAAGATCCGCCAGAGGTCTCGATGCCACATACGGAGGCTATATCGAAGCGGATAACGTGAAGATCACTACATCAGGCGGATCATGTGCGAGCCTGGCCACGGACAGAGGTGAAGGGACTGTCAAGGTAACGAACTCCACCCTGAAGACGGCAGGCGCAGGATCACCTCTGATCTACTCCACAGGAGATATCTCCGTGACGAACACCACCGGAGAAGCTGCGGGAGCACAGATCACATGCATCGAAGGTAAGAACTCGGCCACCATCACAGACTCCAAGCTTTCCTGCAGCGGGGCCGGTAACAGAGGCGATGTGGACCAGTGCGGCGTGTTCATCTACCAGTCCATGTCCGGTGATGCATCCGAAGGTACAGGAACGTTCACTACAGCAGACTCGACCCTGTCCATCAGTGAAGATTCCGATCAGTATAAAACAGCACCGATGTTCCTCGTTACAAACACCGATGCCAAGATCAACCTGACCAACACAGAGCTTTCCTTCGGAAGCGGCACACTGCTCAACGTAACGGCCACAGATGAATGGGGCCAGAGCGGATCAAACGGAGGCGATGTGGAGTTTACAGCGAAAGATCAGACCTTAGCAGGCGATATCACCGTCGATAACATTTCCACCCTGGTCCTGGATCTTCAGGAAGGCTCCACCTTCGAAGGATCGATCAACAGCGAGAACACTGCAAAAGAAGTTACACTCAAACTCTCTGCAGACTCCAAGATCAAGCTGACAGGCGACACATACGTCACAAGCCTTGAAGGCGAAGACGCAGACTACAGCAACATCGATCTGAACGGATATAAACTCTACGTAAACGGCCACGCAATATAAACAAGTTATGACTATGCTTCGTCCTCGTCACTGACGACCGGAACGGCTCACTCACAAAGAACAGAACCCCAGAGAAACTCGCTTCGAAGCCTTTATGGCTCAGACAGTCTCTGGGGTTTAGCTGTTCTCTACGTTTGTTTCGCCGACGGTCGCATCAGTTCCTGCGTAACCGCTAGTCATAACTTGTTTATCCAGTGTGCTAAGAGTCTCTCATAAATCACACTATGAAACCTACCTGGATCAGGCTTCATTGGTACAAGTAAGCTGACCTCGATTCTGTTTTTTATTGATATTATTAGCAACTCAACTCATTTGATAAAGTCATATACCACAAGTGCTGTGCGAGCTATGTTCGACGATTCCGCAGGAACTGACACGGTCACAGGCGAAACGAATGTAGACAATCAAAAACTCGGAGACTGTTTGAGCCATTCAGGCTTCAAGGCGAGTTTCTCCGAGTTTTTATTATTGTCTGTGAGTGAGCCTTGCTGACCGTCAGTGACGAGGACGAAGCTCGACATAGCCCGCACAGGCCACTATTGTGGATAGATCGTTATGATCTCCTGTGAATCGACTGCTGCCTGTATCAGGGCTTCGCAGTCCAGCTTGCTCTCGGAATGAAGGATCTTCTCGAGTTTCGGCTTCGTGACAGGATGTTTCGGCAGGAATACGGTACAGCAGTCTTCATAAGGCTGGATCGATGTCTCGAATGTACCGATCTCCTGGGCTTTGTCCATGATATCTACTTTGTCCATGGCGATGAGCGGTCTCATGACCGGCATGCTGACGGATGCATCTGTAACCACGAGTGCTTCTGCCGTCTGGCTTGCCACCTGTCCCAGATTCTCACCGGTGATCAGCATGGTGCAGCCCGTATCCTTGGCAAGGCGCTCTGCGATGCGCATCATGAAACGGCGCACGAGGATCGTGGTTTCTTCCTCAGGACAGTTCGTCACGATCTGCTCCTGGATCGGCAGAAGATTGATGACGTGGAGCTTGAATCTTCCGCAGTAGGTAGCCACCTGGGAAGCCAGTTCTTCCACCTTCTCCTGTGCCCTCTGGCTTGTGTACGGATAGGAATGGAAGTGGACCGCTTCGATGAGCATTCCCCTCTTTGCCATCATCCACGTAGCTACCGGAGAATCGATACCACCGCTGAGAAGCGTCATGCCCTTGCCGTTCGTGCCGAGAGGCAGACCACCGAATCCTGCGATCTTGTCCTGATAGATATACGACGTGTCTTTGCGCACATCCACGAAGAGCAGGCAGTCAGGATGATGAACGTCCACCTTGAGGACTTTGCATCCTTTGAGGACGGCAGCGCCGATGCGTCTTCCGATATCCGGCGACTTCACAGGGAACGTCTTGTCCGCACGCTTTGCTTCTACCTTAAACGTTTTCACACCGCGCTCTTCTATAGCTTCCATCATGTATTCCACAGCAGCCTCTCCGATCGCCTCCATCGTGCTGTCGCATTCGATGGCCGGGCTGATGGATGCCACACCGAAGACCTTTGAGATCTCCTTGATGATCGCCTGTTTGTCGAGATTGATGTCTGCTCTTACGAAGATCAGGCCCTCGTGTCTTTTGACGGACACACCGTCAAACTTTCGGAGGAGCTTCTTGATCCTTTCTACGAGCATGCGCTCAAAGTATGGCTTGTTCATGCCCTTCAGAGCGACTTCTCCGCATCTTACGATAAAAATATGTTCTGTTCTTTCCATTGTGATCCCCTATCTGAAACTTCCTAATTTCCTGAATCTGTTCACCGCTGCAGCAACTTTCTCTATGACTTCGTCTGTCTCCTCAAGCGTGTTGAAACGCCCGAAGCTGAACCTCAGCGTCCCCTCAATATCCTTTGGCGAAAGGCCCATGGCTTTGAGTACGTGGCTCTGCCCCTTCTTATTGGAAGAGCATGCCGACCCTGTAGAGACATAGATCCCGTCCTGTTCCAAAGTGTGCAGGAGCACCTCTCCTCTGGTCTTGCGGAAGGTCACGTTCAGTACAGACGGGCAGCAATTCCCTGTCTGGTCTCCGACGATCTCAGGACTGTTGATGACCACGTCACCGAGGCTGGTAAAGCCCTCTATGAGCCGCTGCCGGATCTCTTTCATCTTCTCCGCATCTACGTCCATGGATGATACGGACATCTCCGCAGCAAGGCCGAAGCCTGCTATGCCGGAAACATTCTGAGTACCCGAACGCATACCGCTCTCCTGACCGCCGCCGAGAAGATACGGCTGAAGGTTTATCCCTTTTTTCACCCAAAGGGCGCCCGTGCCTTTCGGTCCGTGGATCTTATGGCCGCTTACGGTTACGAGATCTGCCCCCTTCGGAAGTGAGATCTTACCGAAGCTTTGCACGCAGTCCGTATGAAAAAGTCCCGGAGCTTTCTTCTCATTCATGAGTGCTCTGGCCTTATCTACCGGCATCACGGTCCCCGTCTCGTTGTTGACGTGCATCAGACTTACGAGGATCGTCTTATCGTTTATGGCTCCTGCCAGATGGTGCTCATCCAGCCTGCATCTGCTGTCCACATCCACATAGATGACTTCGAAACCATCCTGCTCCAGTCTCTTGCAGCATTCCAGAACTGCGGGATGCTCTACGGCTGAAGTCACGATCCTGTTTCCGAGACGTCTGAGAGATCTTACTGCTCCGAATATGGCCAGATTGTCCGCCTCTGTCCCGCAGGATGTGAAATAGACATCTCCCTCACCGAGACCTAAGGCATCTTTGAGCTGCCTTCTCGCATTCTTGATGGCCTTCTCGGCATCGACGCCTGGCTGATAAAGAGCAGACGGGTTGCCGAAATCCTCTTCCATATATCTGACCATGAGCTCTGTGACTTCATGGTATTGTTTCGTTGTTGCGCTGTTGTCTAAGTATATCATCATGTTCTCCATGCGGTGAAAAAAAGACGGATGGGATCATCCGCCTTTTTGTTCCCTATTTCGCGTAGTCTATCGCTCTCGTTTCTCTGACTACATTTACTTTGATCTGACCCGGATACTCCAGTTCTGATTCGATCTTCTTGGAGATATCTCTTGCCAGGAGAGCTATGCCGTCATCTGATACTTCATCCGGCTTGGCGATGATCCTGATCTCTCTTCCTGCCTGGATGGCATATGACTTGTCGACGCCCTTCGTCGTATTGGCGATCTCTTCGAGTTTCTGCAGTCTCTTGACGTAGGATTCGAGAGTTTCTCTTCTTGCTCCCGGTCTTGCTGCACTCAGTGCATCGGCTGCAGCGATGAGAACAGCTTCCACTGATTTCGGCTCGTAATCGCCGTGATGAGCTGCCATACCATTGATGACATTCTCGTGTTCTTTGTATTTCTTGAGAACTTCGATACCGATATCGACGTGAGTACCCTCTTTCTCGTGGTCAAGGGCCTTACCGATATCGTGGAGCAGACCGGCACGTTTCGCCAGGGCTACGTCAAGCCCAAGTTCCCCTGCCATGAGGCCTGCGAGGTGTGATACCTCGATGGAATGTTTGAGAACATTCTGTCCGTATGAAGTTCTGTATTTGAGTCTTCCCAGAAGTTTCACGAGTTCAGGATGCAGATTGTGGATGCCCACTTCATAAGTGGCCTGTTCGCCTGCGTCCTTGATGATCGCGTTTACTTCCTTCTCTGACTTCTCGACCATCTCTTCGATCCTGCCCGGATGGATCCTTCCATCTACGATCAGTTTCTCCAGTGACAGTCTTGCGATTTCCCTTCTTACCGGGTCAAATCCTGACAGGATAACTGCTTCAGGAGTATCATCTATGATAAGGTCGATGCCTGTGAGTGTTTCGATTGCTCTGATGTTACGTCCCTCACGACCGATGATTCTTCCCTTCATCTCGTCGTTCGGAAGCGGTACTACAGAAACTGTGGACTCTGCCACGTGATCTGCTGCACATCTCTGGATGGCTCCGGTGATGATCTCCTTCGCCTTCTTGTCGGCATCTTCTTTCGCCTTACTCTCGATTTCTTTGTAGAGAGCAGCAGCATCGCTTCTTGCTTCTCTCTCGACTTTTTCCAGGATGATCTCTCTTGCCTGTTCAACCGTATAACCGGATATCTTCTCCAGTTCTTCGAGCTGCTTTTTGACAAGCTTCTCCATCTCCTGCTGTTTCTTCGTTATGCTTCTGTCTTTATTTGATATGCTTTCTTCTTTCTTCTCAATATTTTCAAGTTTTTTATCTATAGCTTCTTCCTTCTGAACCAGCCTGCGTTCAGATTTGGAAATTTCATTTCTTCTTTCTCTGATCTCTTTCTCGAGATTGTTTCTCTGTTCATGAGCTTCTTC
>CAMNNV010000055.1 GCA_946546075.1 uncultured Bacillota bacterium
GTCTTTTTACTGTTACGTCGGAAATTTTCTCATAATAGCGAACGAGAGCGCTGTGGTCCTGCAGAGCGGTAGCGTCATTCGATCTCAAAGACGCAGTTCTCCCCCGTCACCTTATGCAAAGTGGCGCCGTGGGATGCCAGAAAGTCCGCGCGGTCGCGGTTGTAGGCGTCGGTGAGATCGTAGTTTTTCCACTGGTGGATCGGGATGATGTGGCGGATCGGAAGCACGTCCAGATACGTATCGATGCCGTCGTACGTGTGCGGCTCAAGGCGCGCATCGAGAAGCAAAAAGGCCACGTCGATGGACTCCCCGGGAGCCAGTTCGAGGCGCGAGAGGGTGCGGCGGAAGACTTCCTCCATATCCTCCATGTATTTCTGCCCGTTGTGCTCCCACATCCACATGTGATGATCCCCTGCGTGATAGATGATGTGACCTTCGGCCTTGACGAGGAAGGCGACTCCTTCGTCGGTGGAAGGCAGGGTCTGCACGTGGATCTGTGCGCCGCCCCCCAGAGCGATATCCTGGGATGTATAATTCTTTACACGAGTAATATTAGGCATGTCCGCTTCTGTGATCTGAAGGCGCTCGCGAACGCCGGAGGAGAAGTGGACATCTTTGCTTATGACGTAATGTACATGTGGCAGGATCCCCCGGAGCTGCCATACGCTTTCGCTGTAGTGATCGCCGTGATTATGGCTGGCGAAAACCACCGTATCCTTCGATGGATCCAACTTCGGGAAGGTGCCCCAGTCGTGGCGCGGCTCGAAGACGTGCCCTCCTGTGACAGGTGCGATCACATCAAATAAAAGATTTATTTTCTCAAGTTCCACAAGCACTCCGCTGTGGCCGATATATTCTATTCTCATGGTCAAATAGCCTCCTACCACGCAATTATACCCAATATATCGTGGGTCTTCTATACAAACATTACCATTTTTCTTTAAATCACCATAAAAAACAAGTATAATATTTTCATGAGTAGAAATAAAATCAAGGTAAAGGATCGATTCGTCAAAGCCCTGAGACATCAGGTGAATCTGATCGTTTTTATCGTGATCTGTCTTATAATAGCTAATATCATCGTTGTAGGGACAAGTGCCGGTCAGATCAAAGGATCGATAAAAGATAATAAGGATCTTACACAGGAGCAGCTGCAGGAACTCAGAGATCTGGATGCGGACTGCGTCCTGGTACTTGGAGCGTCTGTTTATCGCAACGGAGATCCCAGTCCGATGCTCAGAGACAGGCTCGATACAGCCGTCTATCTCTATGAGCAGGGAGTGAGTCCGAAACTGCTTCTCAGCGGAGACTGCGGCCCCGGCTACGATGAAGTGGGTCCGATGAAGAAGTACGTCAAGGAGGCAGGCGTGCCGGAAGAAGACATCGTTTGCGACGAAAACGGGTTCAGTACATACGAGTCGATCTACAGAACGTCCCAGATATTCAAGGTGACCAAGGTCGTAGTGGTGACACAGAAATATCATCTCTACAGAGCCCTCTATGGCTGCCGCCACATGAATATGGAGGCGATGGGTGTCGGGGCAGATCAGGACAGATACGTAGGACAATTGTTTAGAGACGGCAGAGAGCTTCTGGCCAGAGTCAAGGATCTGTGCGTGTGGGTGGTAAGGCCGCAGCCGGATGACCTGGGGGTGCCTCAGCCGATATACTGATGATCCGAAGGATCTTGATAAGGAGGAAATATGGTAAGCGAAGCCGAGATGTTCAAAGGGCGTAAAGGCAAAAAGAAACTGGAAGCTCTTGAGCAGCAGATCGCCAAGATCAGCGACGAGTTTGATAACCGATATAAGGATACCAGAGAGATGAAGTATCTGTCCGATGAGATCAGATGGATGAAGACATCGTATCTGGTCTTTCTCATGGGACAGAAACTTGTGTATTTCAAGTGGAAAGGTCTCAGGGACTATGGATTCATAAGGCTTTGCGCACAGTGGCTGGCGAGCCGCGGGATCACAGAGCCTGCACCGGAACAGGTGGTAGACATGATGCAGGACGTGCTTCCTGACGATCTTTGCGACAAGCTCAGCGAGCAGCTGCAGACAGTTGAATTCATGTAGGAGGAGTGAAATGGATCTGACACTTAACATAGAGAAGATTCTTGACGCCACGATAGACAGCTCCCGCTGCGTCAACTGCGACAGCTGCGGACAGATCTGTCCTATGGGCGCAATAAAAGAAACAGAAAGAGGAGTCGAAGGTCTCAGTCCGGAGAAGCTGGCGAAAGCCCGCCCGTCATCGGAAGGATGCCCGCTGGGGATCATTCCGCAGGTGCTGGCGGAGTACATCCGAGCCGGCAGGATCGAGGATGCGGCAGCATACCTGTATAAGAAGAGTCCTTTCGCGAGGATATGCGCGCGTGTATGCGACCAGTTCTGCAGCGATCAGGACCGTTGCAGGATGCTCTTCGGGACACCGGTGAACATGCCGGCGCTCGAACGGTACCTGACAGATAAGATCGCACCGGGACCTTTGGAATATAAGAGAAAGTACAGCGAAAAGATCGCCGTGATCGGCAGCGGCCCTGCAGGTCTTGCAGCAGCACACGCTCTGGCAGAGAAAGGATACCCCGTCACCATTTTTGAAAAAGATGAGGTGCCGGGAGGCAGCATGTCCTGGGGGATCCCGGGCTTTCGGCTCGATAAGGACCTTCTGGACAGCGAGATCTCCAGGATCCTGGCGGGAGGTATCGAGCTCAGGACGGGAGTTGCCATCGGCGAAGATATCACCGTGGATGAGCTGAGAGAAGAATTCGACGCCATCGTCATGGCCATCGGTGCATCAAAGGGTGCCCTGCTGAACTTCGAAGGAACGGACGGTGACATGGTGTTCGACGGCGTTTCGGTGCTGAGAGCGATCAATCTCGAACCGGAAAACGAGTTCACGGCTGTGGGCGAGAGGGTCGTCGTCATCGGCGGCAGCAAATTCGCGGCGGACGTTTCCAGGACCCTGGCAAGAAAGGGCAAGACGGTGACCTGCGTAGCCATGGAGGAAGAAGAGAATCTCAACATTTCCGATGAAGAGAGAAATTCCATGTCGGCAGAAGGCATCGATTTTAGATACAAAGCCGCTCCGCGGAGGATCGTCAGAAACAACGGGCAGATCACGGAAGTAGAATTCGGATCGGTCATCTTCACCACAGATGAAGAAGGCAAGAAAGTCCCGACCATTACAGATAGAGACAGTTTCTACGTCACCTGCGACACGGTGGTGTTCGCTGTGGGCCGTAAGTTCGGCGGCGACGAGATCGGGGAGTTCAAGAGGTTCCCGGACGGCGCTCTTCAGGCGGACAGACACAGCAGGACAAGCGAAGAAAGAGTTTTCGCTTGCGGAGATATCACGGGAAGCAGCAATGCCGTTCCCGGTGCTATCAGATCCGGAAGAGATACGGCCGACAACGTGGATGCGTTCCTGAGAGGAAGGATGCTTCCGAAGCGCCGTGCGGCTGCTGTGAAGCAGGAGCCTGTGGAGACGGTGATCCGGGAAGAGATCGCCATGATCCGTCCGGCGAAAGAATCCATCATATTCAGCAAGTCCGGAAAACTTACAGAGAAGCCGGCAGAGGACATCACTGCGATCCTGAGAGATGCGGGCATCGAAGAAGAAATGCCGGTTCTCGTGGACAGAAACGCAGAGGATTTTGCATCAAAGAAGAAGGTAGCCGTCATCGGAGGAGGCATCGCAGGCATCTCGGCATCCATCAGCCTGGCGAAGATGGGATACGCACCGACGCTGTTTGAGAAGACACCGTATCTGGGAGGCCGCTACAGATGGCTTTCCTCGGATAAGAGAATCGATTCCGAAGGTTTCGATGAGGAGCTGTCGAAGGTGGCAGCGTCCGGCATCGAAGTGGTGACGAATGCATCGGCAGGCATCAAGCCGTCCATCAGCGAACTGAAGGCTGCGGGATACGGCGCCATACTCTTTGCAGGAGGAGAAAGCAGAGGCGTAAGGCCGGATATCCCAGGCGTATATTCCGTGGGCATCTTCGAGATGGTATCCCTCGCCTCAAGACTTGCAAGAGACCTGGTGATAAACGGTCTCAAGGGCAACGCCATCGTCATCGGAAGCGATGAGATGGCCGTCGATGTGGCAAGAAAACTCAAAGAATACGCAGATGATGTCACGCTGATCTGCAGGTGCTCCAAGGAAGATCTGATGAAAAAGGCGCCGGTGGATGACGCGCTCGAGGAGGGCGTGAACCTCGTTACGGGAACGGAGCTCATGGGCCTCGATACCAGCGAGGGCACCATCAAGGCTGCGGAACTCATGATCATCGAAAAGGATCTTCCGATCAATGTGCCGTGCGACACATTGGTAATAGGCGATACTGAAGTCGCTGATACTGCAACGATCGTAGCGAGAAACCCTGCCCTCAAGGCAAACGAAAAGGGCGCACTGATAACAGACGATAAGCTGTCCACACCGATCAAGGGCGTGTTCAGCATAGGCAATTTCAATATGTCGGCGGCAGACCTCGGAAGAGAGGGCGCTGCTGCCGTAGACAGTTTCTTCAATGACGGAGATTACAGTTTCCAGATGTCTTCAAAAGAAGAAGCCACTTACAAATACGAGATCATCGAAGGCAAGACCATGTCGGACAAAGGCTTCGAGGTGGGCAGGAGGCTCCTGTCGACGAAACAGGCAAGGCAGGAGGCCGCAAGATTCATCTGCACGGGATACCATACGGTGGACAGCCGCAGATGCATCGGATGCGGGATCTGTACAGACGTTTGTCCTGAAGGAGCTATCGAACTGGTGCCCGGAAGAGAGGTGGAATAGATGAAGATCGAAAGAGATGTGATCATAGTCGGAGCAGGGATTTCCGGGAGCATATGTGCAGCGTACCTTGCTAAGGCAGGAGCTGACGTTCTGCTGCTTGACAAAGAAGTTTTCCCGAGAGACAAAGCCTGCGGGGATATCCTCAGAGAGGGCGTGATGACGCACCTTGCCAGGCTGGATCTCGTTGACAGACTCGACGAGAACAGCACCCTTCTCAGAAGGCTCCACGTGATGTCGGAGAACGGCTCCGAAAGCATAATCCCATTCGAAGCATACGCAGCGCCTCGTTTCCAGGTGGACGGTATGCTGGTGGATGCAGCCATAAACAGAGGGGCTGAGTTCAGAGACGGATGCAGAGTCAGAAAGCTCATCGTTGAGAATGGATGGGTAAAGGGCGTGCAGATCCGCGAAAGAGGTGTAGATTCCGAGATCCGCGGAAGGCTCGTCATCCTCGCCGACGGTGCAGGTTCTGTGCTGAGCGGCGATCTGGGCCATCACGAAGAGAACGCAGAGCGCTTCACGGGAAGCGGGACATATGTGGGAGAACGCGCATACTTTACGGGAATCAACCTGGAAGAAGTCCTGGCAAAGGGACAGTACAATGCATACGGCGCATTCGGGTTCCACAAGAAGCTCAAAGGCGGGTACTACTGGATCGTGCCTTCCGGCAGAAACGGTGTCAAGGACGGGTATTGCAATGTAGGCATCCTGTATGACAGCGAAGAACAGAAAAACGTCAAGGCGTCCGATATCTTCCCTACACTGTTTGAGAAGAACAAGAGACTTGCAGCGCTTTTCCTGGGGGCTCGTCAGGTCAGCCCGTGGAAGAGAGCGAAGCTGCAGGATGTGACTGCCGTCAAGCATAGATGCGGCAATGGATACCTCATCATCGGCGATGCCGGCAGCATCATGATGCCGTTCCTCAAAGACGGTATCAGTGCAGCGGCAGACAGTGCGGAAGCGGCCGCTATCGCAGCCAAGGCAGCGATCCGTGCAAACGATTTCTCGGCGGAATATCTGAGGGAAGAATACGTTCCGAGAGTCGAGCCGGATGCAGGCAGGCTGAAGTTCGAGCGCATAACAGCAGAATCTCTGTACGACGTCACCGTATCGAATCCGATGATCGCCCGCATGGTGAACAACCCGACATACACTGACCGCGTGCTGGGCGAAATGTTCAAATAAAAACAGCCTGCAGTTACAGGCTGATGAGGATGTATCCTCCGGCAGTAGAACGTCCGCTGTAATAAAGCGGCGGTACTGCGCGAGTCACATTCGGGAACATGTAGTTTGACAGGTCGCGAAGAGATACCCGCTTGATCCTTTGGGCGGTACCTGACCATTTGCGGTAGGCGGAATCCGCCATCCAGACCGTATCACCGTCCTTTTCGATGCAAAGAAGTACCGTGGTATGGTATGATCCGGCGTACTTTCTGTCTTTTACGGATACGGGGATGCCGTGGGAATATCGGAGCCTGCTCGTTTCAACGATAACAGGGTCGCCTTTCTCCAGATGAGAGGCGATCTTTTTTATTGCTGAAGATCTGCGAAAGCGCGGGACGTAACGGCAGTGGATCCCGTAATGGGTGAGGATGGTGGTGATGCCGTAGAGCGTCAGAGGGCTCTGGTTTTTCTCCGGTTTCGCGTAGTTCTCCCTGACGATCTGCTCAGGCAGGACCGCCGGCTCGATCTCCTCGATGGTCCGGTCGGGGCTGAGATCCGCCAGGCTGTCCGAAAGGGCTGCCAGCACGGTAGTCAGGCTGCAGCATGCGCAGCCGTGATCTTTGAGATATTCATTATAATTGTCGTAGCACATTGCACCCTGGGCGAATACCGGATAGGTGAAAGAACGCCCATCCGGGTAGATGAGCCTGATGTCCTCCCGGGAGGCTTTGGTGATGTCCGGGAACGGGGCAAGGCCGCTTCTGATATCGCTTACGTTGATTTCGATCATATTAGTTCACCTGTCTGGGATAATCCTATTTATGATACGCTTCGTTGTTGTTGATCTTGAAGGCTCTGTAGATCTGCTCCAAAAGGATCACGCGCATCATCTGATGCGGGAAGGTCATGGCCGAAAAAGAAAGTTTGAAGTCCGCCCGCCGGCTCACCTCCGGTGACAGCCCCAGAGAACCTCCGATGATGAAATCGATGGTGCTGTTTCCGCGGAGCGTCAGGTCGGATATTTTCGCTGCCAGCTGCTCGGAAGACAGTCCTTTGCCGGCGATCTCAAGGGTGATCACGTAGTCCGCCGGCTTCACTTTCGCCAGGATCGCTTCCCCTTCTTTTGTCTTTACCTCTTCTTCATCAGCAGCAGATGGATTGGCCCGAAGAGGACTCTCCTTCAGTTCCACGATGTTCAGATCGCAAAACCGCGACAGTCTTTTGCTGTACTCTGCGATGGCAGCCGTCCAGTACTTCTCTTTCAGTTTTCCTATGCAAATGATGTTGATCTTCATTCGTCCACACTTTCTATCACAAAGACGTCGCTTCTCTTGTCGCGTCTGGCAACTTCGATCTGCAGGTCTCCTCCCGGAACGATGCCGTGTTCCAAAAGAGTGTTGCGTACGGCCAGCATCGCAACGGACGGATCGTTGTTCTCGTGGCTCAGGTGTCCCAAAAGCACCTGGCGAGGTTTCGTCACCGCCTCGTGTATGCGGGCGAGATATTCTCCGCAGGCCACATT